>JBGSST010000052.1:0-2684 GCA_041736915.1 Bdellovibrionota bacterium | reverse complement strand
GCAAGTGGGGCAGACGCGGGCCCGCCAGTTCACCTGGGACGAAACCGCGCGCCTGACCGCACTTACTTACCAACGCGCCTTAGCGCGCTAGCTCAATCGATTAGTTCTCGATCTCTTCGACAATGTTCAGTGCCTTGCCGTTCATCGAACGGACATGGAGCAGGAACTTGCCCTTCGGGAGATTCTTCAGCAGAACCTTTTTCTCGAAGCGCGGGCGCTCTTTCGAATCGACGGCGTCGGCCGCGCTCATCCGTTCGGCGATAGGCTGCACTACCAGCACGTCCGGGTAGGCCGAAACCTTCACTTCTTTGATCTGCATGTTGGCGTTGGGAAAGTTGCCCGTGAGGTACAGAGCCGGGCCGGCGCCGCCACGTTCTTCCAGGATCATGGCCTCGCCTACCGGAACGTACGGAAAATCGTCCGCTTCCGGACGGTTCGCGGCCACTACCGGCAGGTCACCTAGAGTTTTGCCCGAAACGCCATCTTTCACCTCGTAGCGACCGGTCGTCACCAGGTCGAGCTCGACCACCTGGTTGAAGGGGACCACCATATCCATGCAGACTCCGCCGTAGCGGTAAGCCTGTTGCTTGATCTCGATAAGGCCTTCCGTTTTGGAAAACTGCACGGGACCAAGCTTGTGACAAGTGTCCGGAAATTCACCAGAAACCGTGATTTGCACATGGTCATTGTTATCAAAACCAACGGGAATGAAGGCCCGTTGCACTGGAATGGAAACCAGCTCCGGCTGGTTCTTGGCGTCGTCCCCAAAGACGGGGGCGGCGGCTATTAGCGCAACTACGGCCATACGTACGATCATCGAATGCCACCTTTGTAATCCCGCCCGTGCGGGCGGGGGTTTAACGACCCATACTCCCGTGGGCCGGGCTAAAGAAAGCCGCGGTGTTCTAAATGATTTTTGTTGTTGAGCGTTGGGGGAGGCTTGGCTAGATTAGCGGACTTCGTTGGCGGATCGTCTAATGGTAGGACTGCAGACTCTGACTCTGCTAATCTAGGTTCGAATCCTAGTCCGCCAACCATTTCCTTCACTTTCAAATTCCGGACAAAAAAAATCGGCGATCCGGATTTGTCCAGACCGCCGACTCAAAGAGAGTGAAACTTCCTGGCTTACTTGCTCAGCTGATTTTCGATCCAGCTGGTGGCGCCGTAGACCTCGGCGTAAACGCCGAACTTCTTCGGGCGGGCGCAGCCTTGGCCCCAGCTGACTACGCCGATGAGGACGTTCTCGCCGGAGTCGTTCTTCATGAGTAGCGGGCCGCCGCTGTCACCCTGACAAGAATCTTTGCCGCCTTTGATGAAGCCGGCGCAGATCATCTGCTTGGTGATCTTGTTGGGATAGGCCTCTTCGCAGTTCTTTGCGCTGACCATCGGCACGTCGACCTTCAACAGGCTCGACGAGATGCTACCGCCTTCGGAGGTGGTGCCCCAGCCGGCCGTGGTGGCCGAAGGCGCCTTGTCTTCTTCATCCGGCAGATCCAACGTCTCGCGATTGAGAGCGACGGGCGTTGCCTTCGACGAGCCATCGAGCTCGATCAAGGCATAGTCGTAGTCGGTCTTCGAGCTGTTGTAGTCGGGATGCGAGATGATCCGCTTCGCCGTAAAATTCTCGGCCGAGGCGTGCTCACCTTGCTTGAGCATTCCGATACGGAGATTCAGACCAGAGGTGCTTCCCCCCCGCACGCAATGAGCCGCGGTGAGTACCCAGTTTTTGGCAATCAACGAACCGCCACAAAAGTGACGGGTGCCTTTTTGCAGCGACACCATATAGGGAAGCTCGCCCGCATTCACCGCAACACCACCGATGATGCGATTCGAACGTTCGGACGCTATTGCTAACTGCGGAGCGCAAACTAAGGCAACGAGAAGCCAAATCCTCAAGGGCATGGATTCCTCCGGTTATATTTTTTTGGGGAACGACTTATTCAGGATCGAGAGATTGGAGCGTGCGTGAGCTTGGACCACATAAGAATAAACGTATCCTGACAAACAAGCCCTTAGATCCACGCGCTCCTATTAACAAGCGTTGACATAAGATCTTTGCCGCAGCTGGACACTTTTACTTTAGGGCACGCTCTATTGGCGGGGCGAATGATGGTCGGAGCTGGCTTCGGTTTCCACCGGGCCGCCAAGGGCCTTCTCTAGATCGAGCCGGCTGTTCAGGAAGTCGAATTTATATTGCTGATGCCGCAGAGTCGCCTCGGCCAGCATATCGGCCGCCTGCCGCAAGTCGGATGAGTTTTTCACCCCACGTCGATACTCGTTCATGACCGCCTTGTAATATTTCTCGGCACGATCTTCGTTCTTCTCTTCGAGATCCACGCGTTTCTGCACGGTTAGGATTCGCCGGTAAGCGTTCTCCATGTCCGACGTCGAAGCAAGAACCTGTTGTTTCAACTCTGCCTCCGCCCGCAACCGCTTCGCCTCCAACTCACGCCGCTCATGTAGAGTGTCGAAGCCGGAAAAGAGATCGATCTTCGCGACCAATTTTCCGCCCACCATGGGGGACCCCGGACCGATCTGGCGTAGATCCCAAGGCAAGTAACCCGCAAACACTTCCGCATCCACGCGCGGTAGCCAACGTGAGCGCGCCACGTGCCCCTCCGCCGAAGCGATCGCCACATCCTTCAACGCCATCAGCACTGGCTCGCTCTCCACTTGCATGCGCT
>JBGSST010000439.1:0-10580 GCA_041736915.1 Bdellovibrionota bacterium | reverse complement strand
GATAACCGCGTTCATCCAAGAAAAGAGCGGCGGCGAGCCCCGTGGGGCCGGCTCCCACGATAAGTATGTCTACGGACTTTTTCATCGCTTCCCCTAGTGCATGAATTTATCCCATTCAGAGAGCGGCAGAAAGTGTTGCGTCGATAAGTGCCGCAACGTTCGGTCTTTCGTGCCCATCGACGCTATTGATCTCGCAAAGCCATCTACGGTACAGCCTGCTCATGAAATCTACTCTTCTATTGATCCCGTTGATGGTGCTCAGCGCTAGCGCGTTTGCCGAGAAAGGGCGCGGGGCGGGCTTGCAAAGCTTTCAGTCCGCTTTTCCCTCGGGTACCGCCACGTACGTCTACTACATTCGTTATGAAGACGACGCGGAGAAGAATCATTGGATTAGTCAGGTGTCGGAGCCGGATGACGTGTGCCACCTGCTGGGGCTGGGAAAGGCCTTGTACGATGAAAGCGGGTGGGCGACGGAAAGTGGACATGTGCTCATCGACCGGGATCGGCTGAGCTTTGAGAAAGATGCGACGAGAAAGTACGACTTCCTCGTTTGCACCGTTCTCGAACCTAAAGAATCTCCAAAAGTGGAAGTGGAAAGCAAAGTGCGAAATTCCGACGGCTCAGTCCTCATAAGCGGCGTGGTCGCGCTGTCGCTGCACAAGATGAACTTTCGTTTTTCTCATGATTCCGATCCCACGGCCCTTTGTAAGTTGCTGGGCTATCCTCAAGGAGTTTCGCTGGAGACCAACCGCGAACAAACACTCGTGAACGAGGAGGCGCTTGGAGTTCTCAAATTGAGTGCCGAGGGAAAAATCGTGCAGTTCAGCTGGGAGCGCGCGGCGAAAGGGTGGGATGGAATCAAGATTCCCAAGAACCACTTCATCACCGACGTCACCTGCCGCAAGTAGGTCCCAAACGTTACCAAGGCCTTACCACTGCTCGTAGCGGGTAAAGTAACAGTACTGAAGCGGCTCCAGGTGACTCACTCTCTTGCCGGCGATGGCGACATCCTCGCGAATGGGGGAGTAGCCTTCGAGCACGACAAGCTCTTTGCCCTGGGCGCCAAGAATTTTGCGCATCCGATAACCAAGCCTCGGGATTTCCGGGAACGACGGGGCCGGGAAATCGAAGAAGAGGGAGTCACGAACAAAGCCACGGCTCTTCTTGGCCTCGTCGCTCAGGCTTTTCCACTCTCGCTCGGAACTTTCGACGAGTGGCCGAATACCCACGGGGTTGGCGGAATTCCCGACGAACAAAGTCACTTTCTTCTCCGCTCCATCATCTGAAAAACCAAGCACGGCCGAAACTTCGGTGGTAGGGGCCTGGCGTGAAATACAACGGCCGCTCCAGCCGGATTTCGCGTGCAGGTCCGCTACATTGGGAGGGCTCGCGTTGTCGAACGACGCTTTAACGGTACTGAACCGATCCTTAGCTATCTCTTTGGCGAGCGCTTCACTCAGCTCGGGAGCTTCGAAAACCGGCTTGTCCAAAGAAAGAGGGCCGATGGGTTCGTCGAGTAACAAGATCGAGGCGTAAACTCCTGCCTCATCGTTACTGGCAAAGTTGTCGTATAGCGGGGCAAAGGATTCGCTGGGTAACGGGGGCTGAGAAATGTCGACTACTTCGGCAGTGGGCGCTACGGGAACGGTCGCAACTGGAGCGGCTGGAGCCGGCGCCGCTTGGTTGCCAAAATACCTGACGTTGTTTCCCTGTACGAGGTAATGGGTCGCGCCTTTGGGCACCCGAACGCCGTTGATCGCAATGGTTCCTGAATCCAGCGGAGTGGCTTGCTCCCGGCCGACTGTCGTTGGTGACGACGCGCGTGGAGCCGGGGAAACGACGGAGTAGCTTGGCTGACTCATCTCCCTTTGCATCTGGTAGCGTTGGGTAGCTTCGGCGGCCCGTTGGCGATCGTTGGCCTGCTGAACTTCTCTTTGCACTCGATAGCGTTCGGCAGCTTCGGCCGCCCTTGCGCGTTCGTTCGCCTGTTGGTTTCGATAGCGTTGGGCGGCTTCCTCGGCCATCCGGCGTTCGTTCGCCTGTTGGTTTCGATAGCGTTGGGCAGCTTCCTCGGCCCGCTGGCGTTCGTTTGCTTGTTGATTCCGATATCGCTGGGCGGCTTCCTCGGCCCGCCGGCGTTCATTGGCCATTTGATTTTGATAGTACTGCGCGGGCGTTTGGCCTGCGGCCAGCGAAGGGCCGAGAAGGGCAATCAGAAAGATCGGAATCAGTTTCATAAAAAACTCCCAAGGGGTTTCGGTCACTACCAGTGGTACGCCTTAGTGAAGTAGCAGTACTGAACTGGCTCCAAGAAATCGATGCGCTTATCCGCAAAAGAAGCCCCGTCCCGAAACGGTGAATAGGCTTCGAGCACTAGCACCTGCTTCTTCGATGTCCCCGAAAAACTGCGCAGGCGAAATCCCACTTGTTGGATGCCGTTGCTGAACACCCTCTTTGTTTCAAAAAAGAGGGAGTCGCCATCGTTCGAGCGTTCGTTCAGCGAACGATCGCTCAGGCGGCTGTAGCGTACCTCTTCGACCACTTCCGGTTTGGCCACTTCGATCACCGGCTCACCCAGGTCGGTATACTTGTTCGGTTGCGCGGAGTCTTTGTTGCCCGCAATCTCCACGGCCGTGGCGGCGGTAGTAAGGTGCGGTATCACCCGCTGATCCTTCACGCGCAGCACCAATAGCGCCCCGGTTTCCACCGCGGGAGCCGTGCGGAATGCACACCGGCCTACCCAGGCCACGTTGGCGCTTACCGCTTTGCGGTCTGGCTTCGCGGCATTGTCGAAAATTGCCTGGATGGCCGAGAACTTACTCCTCATGACCTCTTTGGCGAAACTCTCTTCGATCGAGAGGGCCGTCCACATCGGGGTGTCGAGGGATAAAGGACCAATCGGTTCGTCGAGCAGCTCCAACAGGGCGTGGTTTGCCGCTTCGGGCCTTCCTTCAAATCGCCGTCCCAGTTCGGGGAGTGACCCTTGGGGTAGGGCAAAGGTTGCGATCGATTCCACCAGTCGGGGCGACACGGGCCAGGTCGTCGGGTTGATCTCCCCTCCCAGATACTGAATGGACTGACCGCGGTAGTAATAGTGCGTGGCCCCGGAGGGAACCCGCTGGCCACTAATCGCCACGGTGTTGGGCTCTATCCAACCGATATGAAAACCCGTGGGAAGGGTTGCCACTGAGTGATCGGTGGTGAAAAAAGCATCCGTTTCAGCATCGAAGTTCGGTTCGGGCGGGGCTCCGTCCTGAGCCGCACTACCGACCGCAAACGTGGAAAGAAGAAATAGCAGACTTAACGTTTTCATTTGGCACCGTCGATAGATTGCAGGTCAATGCGGTAGAGGTCACGGTAGGCATCGGCCGGCTCATTCGGAAGCGCGGCCCGCTCGACCACCAGCGAAACGGTTTCGCCCGACCCTAGCTTGCCCTCGATGGAGTAGGCTCCGCCTTCGGCCTTTTTGCAGGCCGTCTCGTCTTCCACGTCCCCGATCACGCAATCCAGCTTCAGGGGCACGCCTTTTTCGGTGAGTAGCGGAGCGACGATGTTTTGCAGGAAGGCCGCGGCCGGCATACTGAACGAAGCCGACCCGCCATCGAAGGTGAGCTTATTCAATAGCATCGTCCACGGAGCGACTTGGCCGCCGTAGTTCACTACGAGGCGGCCCTCGGTCATCGCTTCGTGCCGATGGCGAGCTAGGACCAAGCCTTTGATTAGGCGCGGGTTGGATGGGCGCTGCCCCGGGCGTAACTTGTAGAGCTGCATTTGTAAGCTCAGCGAACGAAAATGTTGGTGATAGATCGCTACCTGGCTGGCCGGTTCGGGAAGAGTCAGCGCACGGTGTTTAGTTTCCAGAACACCTCGGTCGCCAATCTCGACCAGGTAAGAGATCTCGGACCCTTGCTTGAGGAGGTATCGACTTACCGGAGTTTCTTTAGCGATCGACTTCAATCCATCGAAGGGGCTAGTCGGAAGAAAGCCGGTGCCGATGGTCGTTTTGCTCTCTGCCATGAGCGCGCGAAGCTTCGTCAGAAATACATCGGTAGCCAAAGCGTAAGTAAATGTTTCGGGCGTGACCTCTTTCCATTCCTTCGTGGCTTCGTCGAGCACTCTGGTTCCGCGCTCGAAAGTGATCTGCAGAGGGATCTGCGTTTTCTCGAAACGCTGGGCATCGGAATCAAAGATGAAATAGCCCCGCGTGCGGCGCAACGGATCGCGAGAGATGAGGGCGTTGGGAAAATACCCGAGCACCCGCCCCTTACCGTATTCGGCCAAGCCGGCCTCGGTTACCAGAACGGCGGCGGTGTCTTCGCTAAAATCCTGGGCGCTGATCGAAAAAGACAGGATGAGCGCACCGGTTAAGAACGTACCCACTAAAGAGCGGCTACCACGTTTCATTTTTTTACCTCGAGGGGAAAGGGAACATTTTTTCCGTACCAAACAATAGAACCCAGCATGGGCTTCGAGACGATCACTCCGCCAAGGGCGTAACTCAGTCCCCCCACGTCTTGACCGGGCAGGTCCAGACGGAAGAACTGATTCGCGGTGGAGGAGTACCAAGAGACGGCAGCGGCCTCGGTAAAGGCCTCCGGCGTGCGATCGGCCACGAGAAATCCGTCGGCAATGCCTACCATGAAGCGTGGGGTTCTCACGGCCCAGTCGAGTGGACCGGCCGCTACCCAGTTCTTTCGCAGCGGGCGTTGGTGTCCCAACACCACGCTGGTGCCGTCGGGCTTGGTTTCCACCACGCGCAGCCAACCTTCAATCCCGTTGGTGAACGAGTAGAGGTGTTGATTTCCGCTGAGCGCAACGGAAGTGCCGGCGGAGTTCTTAAGGGGAATCGGCAACACGGCTTGCGTTGACGGCTTATCGAACGGCACCGCGTCCAAGAAGAGATGGGTCTCCGTTCTGAACACGGCGTTTACCTCCCCATCACGCAGTACGTAGTTGATCAGATCAATCGCTGCTCCGCGAGAAAGCTGCATCGTCGACCGCTTGAAGGCGACGCGAGCCTTAAGCTTGGCCTCGTAGCCGGCTGAGGCGGGCTGTAACGCTTTACCTTCGATAGTGCGCGCTACGGTGAGGGCCCCGTTAGATTCCCGCATCACGACGTAGGCCGCTTGGCCGTCGGTTAGCAGGTTTAGCACGCAGGAAACTTCGGCGATGCGAGCGTCGTTCTTATCCTTCAGACCATATCGATACAGATCGACCGCCGGACAGTCTTCCGGGCGGCCACTATCGAGGTTTCTTGCCTCCGCGTAGTACACGGCATCACCGGCCAACACCGCGAGTGCGGGTTGGTTTTTACTGTCGGTGAGCAACGGATACTCCGTGAGGTTTCCCTGAAGTGATTCATTCGCGGCGAAGACCGTCGCGGGAATCAGCCACAGAAGCGCGGCCACCTTGGCGAGAGTCTTCACTTGGCCTCCACTCCGTTTAGGTCCGTAGCTTTGGGCGGCTCCGATCCGATATCGGGGCCGGCGCCGGACGCATCGAAGGGAACGCTAATCGTGAAGTCGACCATCCATTGGCCAGTGGAGTCCACCGACCAGGTCCGGAACACACCCGGTTGCGGACTCGGAATGGCCTGAACTTTTGCAAAACGGCCGCCCGGAGACAAGATGGCTATTTTGAGCGTCTCCTGGTGGACAACGAACAATGTGGGGGCGCTATCCTTCGACTGAACGTGTCGATCAGTGATAACCAGATCGGCCACGGGAATGTCACTGCCGGGAGAACGGTTCACGTCGACTTTAAGCCGCTCCGTTCCCTTGATCGTGTGGGCAATGAAAGCCATCGACTCAGCGGTACAAGCCACGCCGGATAAATCCTTCACGCCCGAGGCCCGCAACAGAATCGCTTTGTCGCTTCGACGCACGACCACCACATCATCGTTTCCGTCTTGGATAAACGTGTAGGCCTTGCAGGCTTCCGGTGCGGTTAGCAGCCGGGCGAGTTTGGCTTGGGCCGATCCCTCGACGGCCACGGGCGCCGCGAGCCGCGCCCGCACTTCACTGGGCACGGTGATGGTAGCGAGCGAACGTTTTAGCTGCCGCTGCCAGCGGGCCTGAACGTCTTGCTGTTCCGCCGCGGGTCGGGTGGCCAGCGGAGTCAGCTTCCCGGCTTCGGCGACGTACCACTTCACCCGGTAACTCTTGCCGTCTAGCGCAAAGGTTTGCTCGTCGACTTGGGTTACCCCCTGAAGACTCTCTTTTTGCCCAGTAAGGATCGCGGTGAGCACGACCGGTAGTCGCGGAACTTCGCGGTACTTCACCGCATTGCCTTCGGGCGTGGTCGGCTCGAACTGCAGTCCGGTGAACTTTTCAACCGGCGTTCGGTAAAGGTTCTGAATCAGCGCGCCAAGGATAGTTTGTTGCATCTTGGCTTCGACGGAGGCCGGTAACACCATCGGTATTCCCCCCACCGAGTGGCTGAGCTGAATAGTGAGCGGTTTGTCCCGATAAAGAATCTCTCCCTTGTTGGAGAAGCTAAATCCTTCGGCGTAGTTTCCGCCGGTAACACTTTCGATGCCGGCCTTGATTGCCACGGCAATCGGGTCGGCCGCTTTCAGCTCCACTCCGGCGTACGTGAACGTCATTCCAATCTCTTCGCCCGCGGCGAGGTCCGCCAAGCCGCGCGCCTTGGCTCCGGCCTGCTGTCCGACGATTGCCGGAACGGTCCGGTTAGGTACTTGCAGCAGCGTGTACAAGCTATCGGCCGCGGCCTGAACCACGCGGGCCCGTTCTTGGGCCAGGTTGGTCAGCTGTTGCTGGTAAACGTTGGCCAGCTCGGCGGCCTTGGCGGCGTGTTCGGCGATCTGGTCCGCCTTGGCCTTGTCCATCGTTTGGGTCTCGACCTGGGCGCTGACTTCGTGGTTCGCTAGCGATTCAAAGTACGCATTGAGCGCCGCGACTCGTTCGTCTTCCACCGCCTCAGCCGCGGCAACGCGGGCTTTCTCCTGCGCCTTTCGTTTCTCGTCGTGGGCCTTGAGGAGATTGCTCACCTCGTCGGTGTACTGTTCGCGGGCCTTCTCCTGAATGCCCTGTAGCTCGCGATCCAGCTCGACGATTTTTGCGGCGTTGTCGGTGAAAACCTTATTGCGCTTGTTACGGATCTGGTGAAGCTGGGCCTGAAACTTCTCTTCAATCGAAGAAAGCTTCCCGATCAGTTCCAGCTGCCGTTTTCCGTGGGCTGCGCGTAGCTCTTCGCGTACGAGCTGCAGCTTTTTCATTTCGCTTTCGTAGTCAGCACTAATCTTGGTGCGGCGCTCTTCCAGTGTCTGCAGCTCCCGCTTCTGCTGCTGATGTATGGCCGAACGGCTGGAATCCTGTTTCTGGTCGGACGCTGCCATCTGGGCCGGGGTGCGGGCGATCGTTGCGCCCTCTTGCGCAAGCAGCGACACGGAGAGAAGGGAAAAAAATCCGAATATGATCTGTTTCATGACTAGCTCCTAAAGTTAAAAAGGCTACTCCGCCGACACTTTGGCCTGCGGGGTCTGCGTATCTTTCTCGATTTTCCAAACCCGATTCTTTATTCCGTCGCCGCCGAGTGCGGAGAAGCGTAACAGCGGCTTACCCACTTCCGACTTGATGGTGTCGACGATGGCGCGGGCGCCCACGTTAAAGGAGAGCATGCCGTCATCGCCCCAGGCGATCGACGACAGCCATTCTTTGAACTCCGGGGTGAACTCCAGCTTGGCCCCGTGGGACTGCAGGTACTCTTTTTCCACCTTCGCGAGCTGCTGGTCGCGAATGCTGTTAATTTCTTCGCGCGTGAAGTGATGGAAGATCACCACGTTCGAGCGTCCGATACGGCCCAGGATCTGCGGGTTGATCAGCCGGTTTTCTTTCAGGCAGTTGAATAGGTTGACCCGCAAGGCCTCTTCGTCCCACTTCGCCATTTCGGGGTCGTCAATGTGAAGGGGATCGCCTACGGGAAAAAGGTGATGCCTATCCCAGCGGTCGATGTAGTTGCATTCGCCGGCCGCCAGGGCCGCCGGAGTAGCGCGGCCGCGGTTGGTGGCGCCGCCGGAGCCTTCCACACCGAAGTTGGCGGTGAGGATGAATAAACCGCGGGTGAAGCGGGCCACTTTTCCCGAGCTGTTCACGATCTTGGCCGAGTCCAGGAACGAGTAGAGAACTTTGTCGACCTTCTCGTCGACCTTATCGAACTCTTCCAACACCAAGATGGCCTGGGGCGATCGCTTTACCATCTGGTAGAGCAGTCCGCCTTCGCCGGAGGGGTCGTAGCCGACGTAGCCCGGGGCGGCGCCGATCAGCGTGCGAACCGCTTGGTCGCCGTCGATCAGTGTGCTTCCCTCGATGGGTTCTTCGTACGGAAGCAGAATGTTCTTCTCGGCCAGTACCTTCGAAAGCACTTCGTGCAGAAACGACTTACCCGTGCCAGACGGGCCCACGAAAAGCAAAGTCTCGATTCCGATCTCATTTCCCTGGGCGTTGGTGCCCCGCATGCCCTTGGCGATCGCCAAAAGCGATTCGCGCACTGCGGCCTTCGCCCCCGGCTGGCCGGACATGCGCTTGCTCATCGCCTGGTTGTACTCATCGGTGAGAATGAACTGGGTGAGGGCATCGGCCCCGTCGACGGCTAGGGTCCCGATGCGGGCCGCCTTAGATATCCACGTCATGACCTTCTTCGTATCGATGTCGGCAAAGGGAACCTCTTCCGGATCGGCATCGGCGTCGAGGTTTCTCAACGGGGTGTGCTCGGCAATGAGGGCCTCGATGGCCCCCAAGCTTTTCTCGGGCTGCCCTTTATCCGAAAGGTAGCGATCGCTCACTTCGATAATTTTTCGTAAAGACTCGTCCGAGAAGTTCACGCGCGTGGCGGGGCCTTTGCGGTCCGCGGCGATGCGTAGCTTGGCGAACAGCCGATCTCCCTTGGCTTCGGGAATCTGAATCTCGGTGAACTGGTCGAAGAGGTCGCGCCGCGAGCGAACCTGGGGGACGCCGTCGGAGGAGGTCGCCCCGATCAAAATGATTTCGCCGGTCTTCATCGGCCCAACGAGCACACTCGCGACGTCGCCGCGAATCCCCTTGTCGGAGCCCAGCCCCACGAGCTGCTCTACCTGATCGAAGAAGATAATGACCTTCTTCTGTTTGGCGGCGTCGACCAGCTGGGTCGTCTTGTTCGTCGCCACATCGACTAACCCTTCGGCGTTGAACTTCGACCAGTTCAACTGATAGACCTTCCAGCCCTTAAACCAGCCGAAGTGGGGTTCCCCTTCCTTGGCCTCGGCGATGCGCCGAGCAAAGAGGTGAAGCACCCCCTGGCTGTTCGTGCCGGGAACTCCCCATAGCAAAATGCTTTTCTGTAGCCGATTGCGGCGAATGTTCTCGGCCATCTGAATGGCGAGCTCCGCTTCCGACTCGTCGGGATCTAGCTGGCCGTCGAGCGCCTTCTTCGTGAGGTCCACTCCGCCAAAAAGCCCCTCGATGGTGTCGATGTTCCCAATGGCGAGGTCGTTAAAGATCAGGGTCGATTCCGCCCGTCGCCCATTGGGGCGGTAGTCCACGCTCTTGCCTTCGCTGACCACGGTCGCCGCATCTTCGCTGAGCTTCACCCGGTGTACGGTGCCCACCTGAATGGCTTCGAGCTCTTGCAGCACTTCGATTTTCCCCGACTTCAGATCGTAGTGCTCGACGGTGAATCGGCTGCCCGAGTTGCGCGTGAAGAAGAATCCCCAGCGGCTCAAAGAAACGTCGGTGGGCTCCTGCTGTACTAAGCCCTGGTCCGGCTCGGGAAACTCGGTCAATTGGCCCGGGCGCAGTAGAGCCACTTCGCCTAGCGGCGCACGGGGGTGGCCGAAGGGAATGAGGATCAAAGCGTGGGAGGCCCGCGCGGATACGAGAAGCGATTTCGGATCGGCCGTGACGATCTCGAGCAGCTCGTCGGATACGGCCTCGCGGGTCTCGGTAGTGCTCTTCCAGCGAAGTCCGGTGATTAGCCCCTTGGCGTTTTTATCCACCTCCAACGACGTGCGGTTGGCCGCCGCGGCGTCCTGGGCGTGCGTTGGCAAAGTGGATAGCGCGAGGAGAACGAGAATGGCGTACCGCTTGCGCATCACGTTCCTCCGCCCTTTTGGGATCTCTTCTCCCCTTTGCCCTGCCGGGCCGGCAGCTTCTGCGCCTGGGGTAGTGGAACGGCCGGGCCAGGCTTGTCGCCCACCTTGGTCTCTTCCGGTTTGGTGGCCTTCGAGGTGAGGGGCTTCCCCTTAACGCTTTTCCGGCGATTCTCCACGATGGTCTTGATGCGCGTACCGATTTCGTCGAGCGTACCGGCGTCGTGGACTTTACCGCCGGTGATACCGGCCATTTCATCGAGGAACAGCCGCGCTTGCTCGTCGATGGTGGAGCTTATGATGTCGAGCTTGAACTCGCGGGCAACATTGGCGCACATGGCCTGAATCTCTTTGAGTACGGCGTGGTGCCGGTTTCCGTTCCCGCAAGAGTCTTCGTTGTCGGTAAAGAGGATCACGTTAGCGCATTCTCCAGTCTCTTGGATTTGCTTGGTGATTAGCGCACGAACATATTCGAGCGGCGCGATGATGTCGGTGC
>JBGSST010000427.1:0-2207 GCA_041736915.1 Bdellovibrionota bacterium | reverse complement strand
CAGCCGCTCACGAGATGGAAACGGGCGTTCGGCGTATGCGCATCCACCCAATGAATGAACCAGGCAATGACGAGCCCCAGCACGTAACTCTGAATCAGGCCGTACCCAATGAGGTCGACCCAGAAGCCATCACGAAAGGTCTTTTGCCCCGGGTTGTAAGGCTTCCAGCGCTCAAGCCCCAGGATCGTCAAAGCAAACCCCACGATGACGATGGGAGAGACGAACTGAAGCGTTTCTAATTTCACTTTGGCCCAGGATAGCCCTACAAAAAATTAGTTCAAGGTCTGCGACGAAGGCGCGGTGGCCGACGGCAAAGGGAACTGGTTCAGCTCCGAATTGACCTTACGCAGCTTCTTACGCGACGACATTTCCGACTCATAAACTTTCTTCACGCCATCGCCCATCGCTTTTTCGATGTCGCGAATGCTCGATACCAGACGCTCGAGGCCAACCATCTCGACCGAAGCCGCCTGGTCAGTGCCCCACATCGCGCGATCCAGCGTGACGTGACGTTCGACGAAGGTGGCGCCGAGGGTGACCGCCGAACAGGTCGGCATCAAACCGGTTTCGTGGCCCGAGTAGCCGATGGGGCTCAACGGGAACTTCGCCTGCAGCACGGGAATCATCTTCAGGTTCAGCTCTTCGACCCGGCACGGATACGCGCTAGTGGCGTGAGCGATCAGCAGATTCTCCTGGCCCACGGTCTCGACCGCGGTCTCGATCTCGTCCCACGTAGACATGCCCGTCGAAATCATCAACGGACGGCCCGTGGCCTTCATCTTCTTCAGCAACGAAAGGTCGGTCAGCGAAGCGGAGGCCGCCTTGTACATGACGGGCTCGAACTGCTCCATGAAATCCACCGAAGGCTCGTCCCACGCGGACGCGAACCAGTCGATCTTCAACTCTTTGCAATAACGATCAATCTCCGCGTATTGCTCGGCGGTGAACTCTACCTTGTAGCGGTAGTCGATGTAGGTCATGCGGCCCCACGGCGTGTCGCGCTCGATGAGCCATTGATCCTTGGGCACGCACAGTTCAGGGGTGCGCTTTTGAAACTTTACGGCATCGCAGCCGGCCGCCGCGCTGCCCGCGATCATCTGCTTGGCGATTTCCAGCGAACCGTTATGGTTGATGCCGATTTCGGCAATAATGTAGGTGGGGGCGCCTTCGCCGATCATGCGGTCACGGACTTGAATCTTCTGTCTCACTTCGCCTTACCTCTTTAAAGTCAGTAGCTATCTGCTCAATATTGTGCGGTTTTGAGCCGCATCATGGCCCATTTCGCCCCCGATTTCCAGGGGCCCAACGAAAAACTAACGGTCGGAAGGGATTACCAGGCCGTCCAGCCGCCGTCCACCACGAGATTGGACCCGGTCATGTAGCCCGAAGCGTCGCTAGCCAGAAAAACCAGGGCGCCTCGGTAGTCCGTGGGCTTGGCCATGCGGTCCAACATGGTCCGCTCGCTGTACTTGTTCCGGAAATAGTCGTCCTGGCCGGCCTCGACCCCACCCGGAGAAAGGCTGTTCACGCGAACCCCCTTTTTGCCCCAGTACGCGGCAAGAAACCGGGTAAACGCCAATACCGCCCCCTTGGTGGTGGGGTAGGCGGCCGTCTTGAAAAAGGCCTGAGTGCCATCCGGACGCTTATAAAGATTTTGATCCGGGGCAACCATGCCGTACGTCGACGCCACGTTGATGATGCTACCGCGCCCCTGCTCCGCCATGACGGTGCCGAGCACCTGGCAGGCCAAGAAAACGCCAGTGACGTTCACGTCGACCATCTGCCGCCAGCGGCTCTCCGGAAAGGTTTCGAACGCCGACTGCTCGACGGCCAGCTGCGGGTCTTCGACCTTGTCGTTGATGGCGGCGTTGTTCACGAGGATGTCGATGCGCCCGGCCTTGGCCAGGATGGATTCCTTGGCTTTGCGCAAGCTAGCGGCATCCGTCACGTTCATCGCCACACCAAAGGCGCGTTCGCCCAGGTCATGAGCAAAGGCATCACACGCCTTCTGATCAATATCGGCGACGACTACGATGGCTTCCGACTCATAGAGCGCCTTACAGTGCTCACGGCCCAAAAGCCCGGTAGCCCCGGTAACGATGGCCACTTTGTCTTTCAAGGAGAACTCAGAAATCATTCAACTCTCCACTTTCAATTTTCAACTCTCGGCTCTCAGGTCCTGGCCGTTTACTTCTTCGCCGCCACAC
>JBGSST010000419.1:0-4301 GCA_041736915.1 Bdellovibrionota bacterium | reverse complement strand
TTCGGCGCGGTGTTGTCGATCTTGAGTAACCCGCGGTGGGCTTCCAGAATCGACTTGGAGATACTAAGCCCCAGCCCCGTGCCCTTGCCTACGGGCTTGGTCGTGTAAAACTGCTGGAACATCTTTTTGGCGACCTCTTCGGGAATGCCCTTCCCGCTGTCGGTCACCCACAGCTCTACCGCGTGGCCTAGGTCCTGAACGTCGAGTTGCACCCAGCGTTCGCCGGTGTGATCGCAGATCGCGTCGTAAGCGTTGTTCATCAGGTTGGCGAGCACCTGCAAAACTTGAGTGGGACGGCACTCGATCAAAATGTCTTTGGCGGGGCGGTTGATCTTGAGATCGACGCCCTTGTATTTAAAGCGGTCCTGCGAAAGTTCAATCGCCTCGTTGATGAGGAAAGTAACTCCGACCTTTTCGAACGGGTCCTGATCGCCTTTGCGCGCGAAGGCTTGCAAGCCCTTCACGATCGCCTGGATGCGGCCCACGTTCTTTTCGATGTTGTCGGCGTTCTCGGTAATCTTTTGGCCGACGATGGTGTCGACGTTGCCAAGCTTCAAAGCGTTCTTCACTTGGCCCGCGCGGAAGTTGATCACGTTCAGCGGGTTATTGATCTCGTGCGCGATGCCACTCGCCATCTCACCCAAGGCCGACATCTTACCGGCCTGCGCGATTTGCTCCTGCTGCTCGCGCAACTTCGCTTCGGCCTTCTTCTGCTCGCTGATGTCTTCGATAATGCCCATCACGAGCTCGGGCTTTCCTTGTTTGTCCCGCAGAATCGAAATCGCCAAACGCGTCCACAAGATCTCGCCGTTCTTTTTAATGTACCGGCGATCCATGTGGTACTTGTCGCGCTCGCCGGCTAACAGCTGGCGATGCAGCTCGATGTTGAGCGCAGAATCTTCGGGGTAGAGAATCCCCTGAAACGTTTTGCCGACTAACTCTTCTTTCTTGTAACCCAAAAGCTGTTCGAACGCGGGATTGATGTCCACGATCTTGCGATCGAGACTGGCGAGCGAAATCCCCATGCCGCTCTCAAAGAAAAGCACGCGAAACGCGGCTTCGAAGTTCCCTAACCACCCACCGGGAACGGTCTCATTTTTGTTATCTTCGGCCAAAGCGCTACCTCACGTTCTCTAGGACTTATCGGAATCGTGACGGGTTCCCCTTAATTGCCTCACCCCACTAAGTGTCTACGGCCGTGACGTTGTTCCCTGCCGGTAAACATTCGGCTAGTGGATGAGACGATTAGCCGAACATAAGACACTGGATTTATTGAATTAATTTCTGAAGACGGGTCCGGCTTCGTGGCCCGGGTCTTGCTGTTTATCGTGGTCTGGGGGCAAAGTTTGGGGCTAAGGGCGCACATGACGGCGTACGCATGGGTTTTGATGGCCATGCTGTCCTATGGGGTAAGCGGCGAACCAAGCGCGCCGTCGGCTTCACACGCGTCCAAGACCACCGCCCCCCAACAGACGACCGCGGCCCTTCCTAAGTTCTTTCAACTCCGATCGCCCGCGCCGGAAGAGTCAGAAGCCGAACTTATTGGCCGTCTCGGCTCGAGCGCTAACCAGTTCTTCGCCTTGAGGGACGATCTTTCCGCGACTCCCGTCGCGCTAGAAAAAGAGATTTGGAAGCTGGTCGAACGCGGAGATAAGTCTCGCGAAGCGGCACTCCGCGTCGCCCAGATCCGCGAAGAAACCGTGCGCGACCTAGTTCGGCGGCTAAGCGAATTCTACGCAATTTGGGCGCCTAGGTTGGAGCCGAAGTTTCCTCCCTCGCTTGAAGCTCTACTCAACGAAGGAAATGACCCGCTCCTAATTGCGCCGCTGCGACGCCTCGGCGAGCTTATCGACCGGGCGTTCTCGACTCATTTCGACGAAGTCAGCCGGGCGCTTACCGCTAGGATGGTAGGGCTTGCGGACGACGCTCGGGTTACAGCGGACTACCACCCCCTTCGGTTCGAAAAAGGCCGCGAAGCCGATCCTTTTTCCAAGGCCGACGTGCTTTCGAATTTGAAGAACCTGAGAACCCATCTCACGGGAATCCGTGATCAGGTTCAAGCCGGCACGATTTCGGTGGAGGCGTTAAAGGAAGAAGAAAGAATTCTCGAGTTGGAAGCCACTGCGGGCGATGCGCACACGCGGGAAGCGGTCCGAAACATCTCACTCCGCGCTGCCCTACCCTCCTCGGCGCGCCTGGGCCTGCACGAAACCCCGGAAGCTCTGCGCCGGTACTTTGAAGCCAACCTGGAACTGTTCAAGCCATTTCTGCAAAAGGGCCTCCGCAGCGCGACGGTTTCCGACGAGACGATGGGCTCGAGAGAAGCCATCTTTTACGAAGCCGCCGGCAAGAAGAAGGTTCTGGCGCTACGCGAGACATTCGAAACTCCCGCGCAGAACCGGTGGTGGATTTGGGATCCAACGGCGAAGGGATACCGGGTAGCCGCCGCTCCCGGCGACGCCGAAGGTGAAATGTGGGAGGGCGAAATCGAGCTCGACGCCGACGGACGGTTGGTGTTCCGCACGGCGGCTGAAGAAAAAACTCAACTCGCCGATGGCGGGACCATTTTCAAAGATCTAAAGACGGGCGGCCATTGGACGGAGAACGCCGCGGGTGAGATCGTGGCTGCGCGTGCGAAGACCGGAATAGATTTCCGATTTCGCTACGATCACGGGCGACTTGTCGAGTATTTCGATCCGGTTGCCGCCGTAACGTGGAAAAAAGACGGGGGCGTTTGGAAAGCGCCGGGGCAACCGGATTTCATCGGCGATGTCGAAGCACGCTCCGACCGAATAGTCCGCTACGAAAACAACCCATCCGACCGTACCTTTCCTTACGACATGCGTTGGTTCGGCACGAGAAACAACAATCGCGGCCAAACCGTTTACGTTTCCGGCACCGAAGACACCGACCCTCAGTCGTTCGATTCCGAAATGCCAGACACGATCAGTAAAGTCTTCGCCGAACTTTTCGACCGCGAAAAGTTCGATGCCATTTGGTATTTCCGGCACAACACCGACCGGTACCGGAACCTGCCCGAGGACGACCGTAGACAGGCCCTCGCGCGGGATCGTTTTCTGTTCGGCGACCTGAAGAGTCGATTGAACGACGCACTCAAAAAGCGCTTTCCGGCGCATCAAGTCGCTTCGGTAGGCTGGTCGGAATCCGCCCCCGGGCTCAACCTCGAGATGAGCCGTAAAGCTCCAGCATTGCGCGTGCAAGAAGTTCAATACGGTCACGCTAGCGGACCTTACCTATCGCACGACGTAGAAACGTCTCGCCATCTTCGCGCCGGATACGATTCTATCCCGCCGGAAATTCGCCGAGAACTTTCCTTCGCGCAATGGGCAGCAACCCTTAAGCAACTCAAAATTGCCAAGTGCCGAGCGCTTGCTGATTTGCACCATGATTTCTCAACCATGCTGAGCACGAACGACCCGGCTGCCTTCAAAGACGGCAACAGCGAGTATTTCATGCGTAACGTGGCCATGCTTTCGGCGGCTTATCGCCGCAGTGACAAGCGCGCTCACGACGATATCTCGGTGCACATGAGAATGATCTGGGAGGCCATCCTCAAACGTCAGCGGCTTGCCGAGGAAGGACGTTTCGCCGAACTCGATAAGCTGGAGAAAGAGGGCGAGATCACCTTCGAGTTCCTGTCGGACCGCTTGGATAGATACATCGCGGAGGGACGCGGTAAGTTTCCGAAGGGCTGGTTGACGTCGCTAGCGGTTCGCCCGGTATTCAATCTGGCGAACTCAATGGTGGTGTCCGTCCGTCAGCAGCCGGTAGAAACGGCCGTGTTTCTCGCACCTACCGTGGCGTTCCCCCAGGTTTCCGTTCCGGTGCTCGCTGCGCTCGGCACTGCCCACGCAGTCCCCGCGGCACGCGAGGGCTTTGCGCTTATTCAGGAGGGCACGCGCAAGAAAAATCAGGAGCTCATCGATCGAGGTCTCGAAAAGGTGGGCGATGCCTTGCTCACCATGGGGCTGGTCGCGCTTCCCGTGGCGGGAAAGCTACGTACGACCATCGCCGCTGGCGCGACCTCCGAGGCGCAAGCGCTTGCGCGAGCCAACCGTTTCCTACCCAAACCCCTCAAGCCCGGCGCCACGATGGTCGAGTGGGAGGAAGCGATGCAAGTCCTGCGTTCAGGCGGTCGGCGTCCGGGGCTGTTCCGCCGCTCGGGAATCACCCCCGCCGAGTACGAAGAGCTTTCGCAAGGTGTGGCCAAGCTCGCGCGCGAAAACGGGGCGGCGCCCCCGAAAGTCCTCCCCTACGCCGCCGAAATTTTGCCGCCGCCG
>JBGSST010000371.1:0-5675 GCA_041736915.1 Bdellovibrionota bacterium | reverse complement strand
CGCATTCAAAGAGGCTCGCGCGCCTGTGGAGGCTTCGGGTCGGTCTGAATTTAAGTTCCCCCCGGACCTCGTGAGGCGCTGCGAACCACGGGTGGCACGGACATTTTCTTCGACCTGTCGGTTCTACCTGTCATGGCGAGGCCGTAGTTCTACCTGTCATTGCGAG
This sequence comes from Bdellovibrionota bacterium, assembly GCA_041736915.1. Taxonomy (GTDB): domain Bacteria; phylum Bdellovibrionota; class FAC87; order UBA2466; family UBA2466; genus JBGSST01. The sequence continues at coordinate 5,509 of JBGSST010000371.1, read as the reverse complement.
GCCCAAAGGGCCGAAGCAATCTCGTCTGCCCCAGCAGAGCCCCTTCCCCACCCAGCTCTTTTCGACGAGATGGCTTCGTCGCTTCCGCTCTTCGCCATGACGGGAAACCCACTTTATGGCAAAAGGTGCGGCCTCACTTTTGCCATAGCGGGCCGTACGGGCTTACATGGCTTCTATGAAGTTCGTCGTCGCCCTGCTCCCATTGCTGATGCTTTTTTCTCCCGCGCATGCCGATACCCTCGACGATGCGGCGATTAAAGCTGCCATGCAGTTTTTGGATCTCGATGAGGACCAGCTCGTCGACAAAGGGCGACGTTCGGTGGCCGTCGGCCCCTGGGCCGGAGGGGCGGTGGTGGGGAATACCACCCGAGGAGTCTTTGGGGGCAGTGCCCACGTAGGGTTTGGGCTCTATCTTTTCGATGATCCCCTGATCGATTTGGGTGACCTGCAGAGGCGTTTGACCGTTATGGCGTTCAAGAAGATTACCGACGAGGATTTTCGCCGGGGCGATAGCGAAGGCCGTAAGCAAAAAATTGCGGATCTTGCCCGCGAAGTGAAGGCGGACATCAAGGCCCGGTTAAAGGGGGAACCGACGATGTGGCCAAAGCCAAAGTTGGTAGTGAATGCCGAAGCGAACCTCAAACTGAGTAACGCGCAGGGAAACCAGATTCGCGCTGGCGCCGGATTCGGAATCGATAGGTTTTCATTGGGAGCTACGGTCGGCGCCGAGTTTGGCGGCGGTACCACTTCCTTGCTGCTGGGCCCAGAAGTGGGAACGTATCTATTTCTAGGCGACGGGCCTCGCCCGTGGCTGTTGGGGCTATTCGCGCGCTACGATTTTCGTTTAACGTCCGCCAATCGCAACCAAACGCTCAGCGTCGGCGCCCGCCTGGTTTTCGACCTGATTTGATCAAAACAGCGTCGAAAACCCAATCTTACCGTACGGCAAAATGTTCAAATTGCTTCCGCCAATCGTCGTACCGAAAGAGGTGTTACCGAAATAGATCATCGGCCCCGCCGTAATCGTTAGGTGGTCCCACAGCAGCACGCCGTAGCGCGGGCCTACGTAGCCCCCCTCGTGGATGAAAGTCCCCAGCGACCGTAGGTCTAAGACCGAAAGCACGCCGCCGCCCGCCGCGGTCACGAAATGTTTCACCGCACCGTCGCGGTTGAAGCAATAGCCAAACTCTCCCTCGGCCGTGAGGCCGAGCAGGAAAGTGCCAACGCTCACTCGCGCAAGTAACCCCGTGCCCCCGATGTTCCATAAACCCGTCTGAAACGACAGACCGGTGGGAAAGCCCAGCGATAGGCCTAGCTCCCACTTTTGCCGATCCCACGCATAGGCGGGACCCGGTTCCGGTACAGGCATTGGTAACGGCGTTACGAGCGGCACCGCCGGCACGGACGCTTTTGCTGGTTCCGCCGGCGTCTCCGCCATCGCCATCGCCGCTCCCATCAAGATCAAGGCAATCAAAGTTCGCACGCCACTCTCCAGCCCCGTGGTTTTGCAAACCTCGGGCCCCTTTCCTAGTGAACGCGCTGACATCCGCCGTCACGAAGGGCGCAGGTTTGTCACCACCGGCCGTTCCTTACGCGGGTGTTCGGGCTCAATACAGTTGGCGAGAAACTTGCTCACTCTATTCTCCGGGGAAGATGGCACGAGCCATCGGGAAGTTTTCTTTTGGGGGTCACATGATTTCGGGACGCCGTTTCGTTTCTTATGCACTGATTGCCATCATCGCCATCAGCACCGTCGCCTGCTCGAAGAAACTTTATACGCGCATGAAGCGCGTCGCTAAGGTCGCGGCAAAGCCGCAGGAGACCCGCCCCCTCCCGGCGCCACAGCCGCAAGAGTCGCCGAAGGGCACGGCTACTCCGCCCGTCGTGGAGGCGAACCCGGTGAATGAGCCTACACGCGAGTACCTCGGCCAGGCCACGCTCATGGACGCGCTGAAGAAAGACCTCGAAGCGCTGAACATGAATCCCGACATGAACTGCTTTCAGTACGTCTTCTCTAACTCGATCGAGTCCATCGAGATCAGCACCGGCCCTTGCGAAGACGGCAAGCTTGCCGCGTGGAAAGACGTAAAAGCCACCATCTATTTCTACAACCCCCAGGGCTACGATCCGAGCGGCTTTGCGATGTACGACATGTACACCGTGGACCCCAAAGACAAAGACGTCGAGCAGATGAACTTGGGCTGGCTCGTCGAAGACCCGACCAATCCCGGCAATGCGTTGCTCGCCCACCTTTGCACGGGCGAGTACGCGGGTGACGACATGAAAAAGGGCTGCCGCCTGGACATCCAGGATGACGGCATCATTCACGGGCTACTCATCACCACCCGTAACTTGTCGACTCCCGGTGGCACGGCCCCCGAGGATTGGAAACCCTCGAATCCCTGATTTAAAGCAATACGGTGACGTTCTTCGTCCCCCTGCACTCCCATTTCGTGGACAGCTGCCCACTTTAAGTAGCCACTGAGCCTAAAGTTAACTGGTACTCCCCTTGCTCTAGTGGGAAGGCGGGAGTGGATGGAATGCGGCGTTTAGCCCACTACATTTTAATATTTTCTATCGTGGCGGGTTCTTCGCAGCCGGTCCTTCGTGGCCTGGCCCAGGAACCCAAAGCGCACGCCGGAAAACCGGCCGTGCCACCCGATCCAAACCAGGTAGCTCCCGTTGGCGGAAACGCACCCGCGGCCAAGCCGCCCACCAGCACCGGCGCCACCACGCCGACCGATCCTTACACCGCGCTCGTACGATCGTTTTTCGACGATCAGGACCCGCTCATTCTGTACTTCGCCCTGCCCGCGCTGACCTTTATGCGCTTCATCGCGCTGTTCGATCTATTCAACAGCGTGCCCAACGCCTGGAAAGCCGGCGCCGAGCTCGCCAACTGGAAATTCAATGCTACCGAACGCGCCAAGATCAAAGAAACGATCAAAGCGATGCGCACCGGCGCGGCTGGCCAGGTGCGCGCTCTGGAAAAGACGGGAAAGGCTTATCAAGAAAGGCTCGACCAGGTGGAAGTGTTGTTCCGTGAGCTCAAGGGCATGGACCGCATCGCGAGCGATCGCAAAACGCGTGAACGGTTGTACGACGCCCTCGAAGTGTGGCAAAAGCGCGGCGAGTTTGCTCCCCTAGCCTCGTTCGTTAAAGCAGAGCGCAACGGACGGCTTCGCTTCGCCGACGGCAAAGCGTGGCTGCAAAAATTCGATCTGTGGCAGAGCAAAGAACTGGGCGAAGCCAAGCAAATGGTCGACAGCTGGAACGACCTCGTGACCACGATGAACAAAGGGCTCGCGGTCGGCGAGCAAAAACCTTTGCTTCACCTCGAAGACATAGGCCGCAACCGCAACCCGGGTGAGCTTTACCAAAACGGCATTAACCGGATGAAGACTGCCGACGCGGCCAAGACCGCCAACGACCTGTGCGAACAAGTTTTCAAAAACCTGCTCGACCGCCGGATGGAATTCCGCGCCAAGGTCGGCTTGGGTGGACTGATTCATCAGGGACAAAAGATGATCCAGCCGCTTGGCTCAGTCGGCTTCAGCGGTTTGGTGTTTTGGCTGCACGCCCGGGCATACGTCAGTTCGATCGACCGTTATGGCAAAGCGCCCGAAAAAGCCCGCGCCGAGATCGCCCAGGCGGCCACCATTGAAAACGCCGTTAATCTGCGCGCCGAATCGAGTTTGGACAGCCAGGTCGCCCGCCGCAAAGAAGAGTTCAGTCCGTTCACCGACGCCGTGGTCGACACCATGCAGGACCACCAAGAAGAGCTGATGACGGCCGTGAAAGAATACATGCGCGCCAACCCGGGCTCGATGATCGATCTCAATTCCAAGAGAGCCATGCTGCTCGACAAGGAGCAGCTGCGTGCGAAGGTGCTAGCGGCTTTGCCGTTCGCCGCGCAACGCTTGGGTAAAGACCCGACGGTGCCGCAGATCCTTTCCTTCTTGGCGCTCGCCGAAAAGCCCGACACGGCCAAGGTGGCCGAAGAGGATCACAAACGTTTCTTGAACGCCCTCTATGGCCGAGTTCTGAACAATATGTTCAGTGAGATCGAACAGACCATGGAAGTGGACGACAATCTAATTACCGTGGGCGCGAGCCAGCAGGCTCAGATGTCGAAAGTAATTAAAGGGGCGCTCACGCCTTCGACGCTAACGCCCATGAAGAAGATGAAAATCGTGGTTCCCGACAACGTGGCGCCGCTGCCGGTGCTACCGGAAAAACGGATCGACACGCAGCCGGGAGCGGCCGGTAAAACCTCGGCGCTACCGAAAGCCGGAGACGCGTTCAGCACCGCTTCCGTCCAGCCGGATGCGCCGCCCGCCGCGCGCCCGGGAATCGATTTGGCCGGGGCGCCACTGAAACTGCCGACGCTGGAAACCGGTCGCTAACTTCAGTCTTGATAAACGGGCACGCGGCTCGGAATCCGAAATACGTTCCGGCACCGCACGCACGCGTACGCCACCGCCACCACGGACAGGCCACGGTGCATGTAGTAAGCGGTCATGTCGACGGGGGCGTAGTTGATGAGCACCGAAAACGGGCCCATCAGATCGTTCATCAGAAAAAGCGGAGGAAAGATCCCCGCGAAAAGCCCCAGCGTGAGAACGAGCGGCGACCGTTCCTTCTCGAACAACAGTACCTGCGTGAAGATCGGCACGGCGAGAAACATCACCGTTTCCACGTAGTCGAGTCCCACCTTGAAGTTCCCGAGATAGTAAGCGAACGCCATCGTCGGCAAGAACAGCAGCGTGCTCACCGCAATGACTCGCGCGGGCCCCTGAAAAGGTTCGGTGCCTTCACTGTAAAGCCAGTGCACCGTCGGAAAGATGAGAAAGAAGAAGATGGTGAACAGCGCAATGGCCGCCAGCGCAAATAGCTCCAGCCCCGAATTCGCGGCATAACCCCGCTCTCCCAAACTAAGGGAGGCCACGCCGGTCAGCCGCGACAGCGGCACGAACAGCCAGGTAAAGGCCGTCACCGCGGCGGTAATGCCGGCGGCGCGCCAGCCGGAATTTCCTTGGGTAGTACGGTTCTCGTCGAAGGCGTCGAAGTTTTCCATGACGGAAATTATACCCCAAGCTAAGTTATCCACATTCTTATGTCGTTCCTGAGCCCCACCCCCGAAGCATTTTTTTTTGAAGGCCGTAAGGACGATCCACGGCTGGGCGCTTGGGTGAAGCCTCGGGGCAAGGGGCTGCCGCCGCCCGAAGCCTTCAAGAAGAAGAAAGAGATTCTGATTCTCTACGGCGCCGCCGACGACGAAGGGGTGCACCGCAACCGCGGCCGGCGTGGCGCCCAGGGTGGCCCAAACGGCATCCGCACTCACTTTTACAAGCTCACTCCGCCGATGGACGTCGAGTGGGAAAAAACGATTGAGCTATGGGACTTCGGCAATCTCATTCCCGCGGGCGACATAGCGGTCACCCACGATCGAAGCGAAGAGGCGGCGCGCGCGGTTTCCGCCGCGGGCGGCACCTTCATCGCGCTAGGG
>JBGSST010000362.1:0-2561 GCA_041736915.1 Bdellovibrionota bacterium | reverse complement strand
ACCTAGGACGCCCATGAACATTCCGGCAAAGCATCTTGTGACCCTCCTGGCTTTGACCTGCTTTTATGCCCCCATTCGAATGGCCGAGGCGAAGGGCGCCGCCGCGGGGGCCGTGCTCTCCCTCAACGTGGACTTCTACGATCTGGTGATGGAGTACCGGGCGCAAAAAGCGGACGACTCGCTGATTTATCCGCGGGCGGAGTACGAAAAAATTCTGGATCGCGCGGCGGCCAGCGGAATCCGGCGGATTTACTTCCGCGTTTCCGCCTTGGGCGCCAACGTGATCCCCTCGCGAGGGAAGCTGGTTCATCCTAAGCTCGTCGAAACGGTGGCCGCCTACGATCCGCTGGCGATCACCCTGCAAAGGGTGAGGCCGTTGGGGCTCGAGGTGTTCGTGTGGATGACCCCCATGGACGATGCCGGCAATGATGCCACCGTGCAAACCCGGGGGCTGGCCCAAAGCGACTTCTCGCGCCGAAACCCGCAGTTTCAGATGGCGAGCCCTTCGGGCGACCAGGACCCTATCTGGGGTTTCTACTGTTTTGCGTATCCCGAAGTGAAGCAATACTGGCTCGAGCAGGTTAGGGAGATAGGCGATAAATACCAGCCCGATGGCTTCTTCTTTTCCGATCGCACCCACTCCAACCAGGATTTGAAAAAACGAAAATACGGATTCAACGCGCCCGTGGTCGACGAGTACAAGAAAATCACCGGCACCGATCCTCGGCAGAATCTAGACCTGAAGTTATTCAGTGAGCTTCACGGAAAACACTACACGGCTCTGCTGCAGGAGGTTTCGCGTTACCTCAAGACCAAAGGGATGAAGTTTCACGTGAAGGCCACGTGGGACAACAAATACCTAATCGCGTCCAGGCTAGGGGGTCTCTACTACAAGTACTTTCAACCGGCGGAGTGGGCGCGGCTGGGGCTAGTGGATAACCTCATCATTGGCGGAGACTACGCCAACAACGTCACCGAAGAGTTCGTGATCGGCAGCATGGATACGGTTAGCCCCAACAACGACCCCAAGCGCTTCGCCTTCGGCAACGTGAAGGTCGACCGCTGGATGACCATTTTCGACTGGGGCTTGCGTGAGAATCAAAAGCGCACCGAGAAAGCCAAAGGGGTTCCCACCCGCGACGTGATCCGCGAGGCCGTCGAGAAGGCGGTCTTCTCCGGTGTGAATGGCATCTTGCTTCATGAGGCTTTTTTGGTGGAGATGTACGATGACTGGAATTTTTTGGCCACGCTGACCTGCAAGGTGGACGATGGACGAGATTCCGACCAAGACGGCTTGAGCGACTGCCGGGAGTGTCAGGGCCTAGTCGGCTGTCCGGCAGCCTTCGAGAACGGGCCGCTCAACGAAGTGACACAAAGTTACGCGGACGCGCGCGGCAAAGCCCCCACCGCCGCGGAAATCGAGGTGTGGCTGCCGCAGTTTCGCGACGGCAAAGCCACTAGGGCCTCGCTTACCAGCCTGCTGGCCGGCGGCGTAAAAAAATGGACGGACACGGGGAAACGAAATCTGGTGCATAGCGCTTACCTCGAAGGGCGAGGGTACCCGCCCACGGAGGCTGAAACGGCTTACTGGCTTCCGCTTTTGGGCACCAACGAGCGGGGGTACCGGGCGGTCGTGAACGGAATCGTGGCGGGGCTAGTTCGCCTCTCGGATGCCTCAATGGGTAATCTGATCGGGAATGCATTTTATCTCGCCCGGGGAGTTCGCCCGGAGGCCGCGGAAATTTCCAGGCTGAGGGGGCCGGCGCGTGCGTCGAGCTTCAAAGATCTGGTGGCGCTCATCGCTCAGGAGCACCGAGTATGGTCGGAAAATGATATCGACGTGGTGATTCAGCGTGCCTATGCGCTGCAAAGAGGGAGGGCGGCGACGAGAGAAGAGCTGGTCAGCTGGCGATTGAGTTTCCGCGCGGGAAAAGAGACTTTCGATTCCATCCGTTTGGCGCTGCGATAGTCGTTGCCGCGGTTTCGGGGTAGGAACTGAAGGATGCGATCTCTTTTCGTGTTCCTGTTTTTCTTCAGCACGTTCCCCGTATTTGGCGACCTCAATGCGGCCGAGTCCGACCCCGCCAGGTCGGTATACGAGATCGATCTGGTAACCGATCTTTCGGTCTCGGGAGTGGCCCTGGTGACTAGCCTGGTGCCCTACGCCTTTGCTGGTTCCTTTATCCGGCCCCGCTGTCCGTGTTTAATTTCGGAGATTAACGGGTTCGATCGCGGCGGAGTGAATAACCGCAGCGACTCCGCGATGGATGTTTCGGACATACTGGTAGGTTTGTCGGTGCTGGGGCCCCTGGCCGCCAATGCCTGGCTAGTAGGAACGGGGAAGGTGTTCTGGGAAGACTTTATCGTTTTCAGCCAAACGATGTTGATCTCCGGCGCGCTGGTGAGTGTAACGAAGGTGCTGGCGCAACGGCCGCTGCCGCGCACGTACCAGGGTGATCCGTCACTCGTGCCGAACGCCGGTGGTTACCGGGCCTTTTACTCGGGGCACACCACTACGGCTGCCACCGCATTGAGCGCGGCCGCGGTGACGTTGAGCTTGC
>JBGSST010000350.1:0-10738 GCA_041736915.1 Bdellovibrionota bacterium | reverse complement strand
CATGCCCACGCCGACCGCCAGGAAGAAGAACGTGAAGGAGAGCACGGGCCAGAAGCGTGGCCGAACCAGGTTCTTCGAGCGGGCCAGCAGACTCAGCGAGCCCGCACGGGGTTCGAACACCACCAGCACGGGGACGAGCAGGTAGACGGTCATGAAATAGACCGCCGGCACCAAAATCGGCATGCCCAGGATGATGAACAGGCCCGAGATGAGCGACGTCTTGATGAGCAGCCCCAGACGAGGCCCAAGCAGCTGCCACACGCGGCTCAACGAGGGCCTGCGGCCCGCCTGAATCTCGGCCGCGGCCAATGCCGTGAGGGCGGTGCTTACCGCGCTGACGATCGTAAAATAAGGAAACAACGTCACGGCTCCGAGGAACGGATGGGCCTCGAAGCTCTGCCTAAAAGCCCGATCGATCCAGTCGACGGAAACTTCGGGAAGCTGCAGCAGCAAAAAAAGAACGGGTGCTCCCAGAAAGGCTTTCCACATTCCGGCAATGGTGGCGGGGAGTGACTTCATGGCGTGTATGGAGTGAAATTATCGAATTAATGAGGGTTTGTATATGAATCGAATGGCTCATGAGTATCGCTACCGTGTTCTATCGACGGCGGGCACCGACCAAGAGATGGGCCGGCTGCATGGCGAGGCTTTCCGCGAGGACGCGCGCTTGGGCATGCTCGATTTTTATCTCCGCCTCTGGCAGCGCATTCTCGACCCGCACGGCGTGCCGCCACGCACGGCATACGCGATGAAGCAGATCACGGGCATAGTGGCTCCCCGGCTTTTGAAAGCCTTCGCGCGCAAGGTGCCCTCGTGGCTCGAAGAGCGGATGAGCGGGATGCAGAAGGCCTTACAGCTGGACGACACCGCCATTCGTACGGCCCTCGTGCTGCCCGACTTGCTTCCTTATCTGCAGTCGCTGTGGGCGACGTTTCGGCCCGACGATTTCGTAGCCGTGAACGTGCCTTCGTTCGGCTGCACGAGTTTCGTCTCCAGGGGCGATCGTTTCTTTCTCGGCCGCAATCTGGATTTTCCCGGCGTGGGGTATTGGGACCGGTTTCCGGTCATTCAGCATTTCAAACGGCCACGCGGGCTTGCCTACATTGGCTTTACCACCGCCGGCGTGCCCGTCGCCGGCATCACGGGGATGAACGAAGAACAAATCGCCGTCTCCATTCACCAGCATTATTCCCGGCGGGCCACGATGGGCGGCGAGCTGCCGTTCTCCATCGGTGAGCGGATTTTGCGCGAGTGCCGCACGGTGGCCGAAGCGGAAATAATTTTGGATGGCGCCGTGGTTAGCTCGTCGTGGGCGTTCGTCATTGCCGACGGTAAGAGCCGCGAGGCGATGCTATACGAGCTGTCGCCGCGCGGACGCGGACGTAAGCGGCTCGACGGTGGTTACCTGGGACACTCGAACCATTTTCAGACGCCCGTGTGCCAGGCGGGGGAATACGCCACCGGCGCGCGGATGAACTGGGACAATCGTTGCCGACGCACGCGGCTCGAAGAGTTGCTGGCGACGGCGGGTAAGTCGTTGAACGAAAGTCAGGCCACGCAGATTTTGAGCGATCACTGGGATCCTTATTGGAACGAACCCAAGGTGGCCAACCGTACGGTGTCGCAGGTCTACAATATTCAGAGTGTGCTGCTCGATCCGGTGAACATGAAGGCCTGGCTGGGGGAAGGGAACTCTCCTTTGCATCTGGGGCACTACGCCGAGTTCAATCTTGGTGACATTTTCTCCGGGCGCGAAGGCCGCACGGGGAATGAGCTTCCGGGTTATCGATTCAGTAGTCCCACGCAAGAGTCCGCCAAGCGGCTCTACATCTCCAGCTTTGTCGATGCCTTCGAGGGTAAAGACGCGGCGGCGTTGCCGCAGATGTACGAGTGCCTAGAGTCCCACGAGTTCGCCGAAGGCTACCTCGTGACGGGAATACTGGCGTTGCGCCTTCGCGACGAGAATCGCGGGCTGGGGCTGTTTCGGGCGGGAATGGCGCACGTCGATCGCAAGTGCGAAACGAAGGGGCTCAAGTCACGTCCGCCCGAGTATTTCGAGCTGATGCTGTACGAGGCGCGGGCTTTGGACCTACTTGGACACCGCGACTCGGCGCTGGAAGTGTACCGCCGGCTGGCGGGGGACGAACGCAATGGCGACCAGCATCTGCGCGAGATGGCGATTAAGGCGAAACGCTTTACGCGCGAATGGCTCGAGCGCATCTGGATGCCGTACGCGGCGTACGTGCCGTTTCAGTGAAGTGATTAGTTGGGCGCCTGCGTGGCGATGGCGATCTTCTGGGCGCCGGCGTTGCGGGCGGCGTCCATGATCTGCACCGCGCGGCCTAGCACGACACCTTCGTCACCGCGGATGACCACGGTTTTATCTTCATTTCCCGCGATCGCTTCCCGGATCACTTCCGTAAGGTTCTCTATGTCGGCGCGTTTGTCGCCGACGGAAAGGCCCCCGTCTTTAGCGATGGTCACGTAGATCGGTTTGCTATTGCTACTGCTGGTGATGGACGAGCTTTTGGCCGTGGGCAGCTTCACATTGAGGCCGCCTTCCATCATCGCCGAGCTGGAAATCATGAAGATGATGAGAAGAACAAGAAAGATGTCGGTCAGCGGAGTGATGTTGATCTCCGCGATTATGTTTTCTTCGCCCGCTCCGTCGTCGATGCGCATTGACATACTAAGACTCCTTGGGCGGTTAAACCGTTCGCTTTTCGTGGCTTAAGTCCAGCAGCTCGTCGAGCGTGAGCTTTAGCTGCAGCACCGTGGTGTTCGCGGAGTTCACAAAAATGTTGTAGGCCATCACGGCGATAATCGCCACGATGAGGCCGGCTGCGGTGGCGATGAGGGCCTCCGAAATACCGCCGGCGACGACGCTGAAGCCGCCCGCCCCTTTTTCCGACATGTCATTAAAGGCGCGAACGATACCGACCACCGTGCCCAACAGGCCGATAAACGGGCTGGCGCTGCCGATAGTGCCTAAAATCCAAAGGTTCTTCTTAAACATGGCCTGAAGCCGCGCCCGGTTACGATCGGTGGACCGTTCCGCAAGCTCTTTCGACTTCTGGGTGTCCAACGCGCTCAAAAAAACTTCGGACAGGGGAGGCGTCTGCGCGAGGCAAAGCTGCCGGGCCGCCGCCACGTCACCCGCCTGTAGGCTCTGGATGATCGACTGGGTTAGCTTTCGCATCTTGGGGCGGAGGGTCAGGAAAACAAAAGTCCTTTCCAGGGCGATCGCCCAGGTCAGAATGGAAAGCAACAGGAGCGGCCACATTACCCAGCCGCCGGTCACGAACATAGTGGTCAGATTGGAACCCATGCGATTTACACTCCTTCAATTGCGCGAATGGGAAAACCATATCAGAGGCCGTGATTTGTGGCGACCTTTCCACATTTCTACGACGGTCCCGCCACGGAAGAGTGACAACATAAAATAGGTTTCGGGAAGGGGAACCGCGAGAAATGAGGAAGAACGGCGTAATATCGCCACCTCTTTTACGGCGTTCGACCAGGGGTCTCGCGGAAATTCAAGGGACCGAAAAGTCTGAGGGCTCCGGCGGCTATCCGTTGGGGCCCTCGCTATTTAGGCCAACACCCTCCGCCAGCCTTCGCCAGATTTTCACTTGGCAAGCCAAAAGTCTTAGACAAGAATGCCTCGTCTAATTTCACACCTTAAATAAGGGACGGCCCGCCACCACTAGAGTGCGGGTCGCAGAGGGAAACTTACGATGAGATCATTTTGTAACTGGTTGGCCAAAAACCGTGGCGGGGCCTTAGCCCTCGCTACCCTGGTCCTAACGCTGGTGGCCCCGGCGTTAGGTTCCGAAGCAGACCTTCACCTACCGCCCTTGGATGGAACCTTCGCGCTGTTCGGCACGACGGTCACGGGTCATCAGGTACTTTGGGCCGGCATGGTCGTTTGCCTCCTCGGACTAGCGTTCTCGCTAATCATGATCGCGTCGGTTAAAAACCTTCCCGCGCATCAGTCGATGCTCGACGTGTCGCATCTGATTTACGAAACCTGCAAAACGTACATGCTTCAGCAGGGCAAGATGCTCATCGTTTTCGAAGTCTTCATCGGCGCGTGCATGATCTATTACTTCGCCGTGCTCCAGCACATGGAGTTCAGCAAAGTGGCGCTAATTCTGCTTTGGTCGGTTCTCGGAATCCTGGGCTCCTACTCGGTGGCCTGGTTCGGTATCCGGATCAACAACTACGCGAACAGCCGCACCGCCTTCGCCTCGCTCAAGGGCAAGGCTTGGCCGCTCATGGACATCCCGCTTCGCTCGGGCATGTCGATCGGCGTGCTGCTCATCTCCGTAGAGCTGATCATGATGATGATGATCCTGCTCTTCGTGGCCCCCGAAAATGCGGGCGCCTGCTTCGTTGGTTTCGCCATCGGTGAGTCGCTGGGCGCCTCGGTTCTGCGCATCTGCGGCGGTATCTTCACGAAGATTGCCGACATCGGCTCCGACCTCATGAAGGTCGTATTCAACATTAAAGAAGACGACGCCCGTAACCCGGGTGTGATCGCGGACTGCGCGGGCGATAACGCCGGCGACTCGGTCGGCCCCACGGCGGACGGCTTCGAAACGTACGGCGTAACCGGCGTGGCCCTCATCAGCTTCATCGCGCTCGCGGTGGGCATGCAGATGGGTCCGGACGGAGCGTTGACCCCCACGGCGGGCTCGGCCGACATCCAGGCGAAGCTCATTGTGTGGATCTTCCTGATGCGCATTTTGATGATCGGTGCGTCCATCGGTTCGTACTTGCTCAACAACGCGGTCGCGAAGGCTGCCTTCGGCACCGCGGATCGCTTCGACTTCGAAAAGCCGCTCACCTACTTGGTGTGGGTCACTTCAGTGGTCTCGATCATCCTTACCTACGTCGTCAGCTACGGCTTCTTGGGTGACCTCGGCGGTGAAGCGTGGTGGCGCCTGGCGACCATCATCAGCTGCGGTACTTTGGCGGCGGCTCTGATTCCGGAGCTTACCAAGGTGTTCACCTCGGCCCACTCCAAGCACGTACAAGAGATTGTAACGGCGGCCCGCGAAGGCGGCGCCTCGCTAGGTATCTTGTCGGGCCTCGTGGCCGGTAACATCAGCGTATTCTGGAAAGGCATGAGCATCGTAGGTCTCATGCTCATCTCGTACCTGACGGCTTCGGTCGGTCTGGACCAGTACATGGTCTACCCGGCGGTTTTCGCATTTGGTCTCGTGGCGTTCGGTATGCTCAGCATGGGCCCGGTCACCATCGCGGTCGACAGCTACGGCCCGGTGACGGACAACGCCCAGTCGGTTTTCGAACTCTCGCAGATCGAAACGATCCCCGGTATTCAGGACGACCTGAACAAAAACTTCGGCTTCCGTCCGGACTTCGCCAAGGGCAAGCACTTGCTCGAAGAGAACGACTCGGCCGGTAACACGTTCAAAGCCACGGCGAAGCCGGTGCTCATCGGAACCGCCGTTATCGGCGCGACCACGATGATCTTCTCGATCATCCTGCTGCTGAAGCTGAAGTTGGATCTCATGGATCCCCGCGTACTGCTCGGCCTCATCAGCGGCGGTGCGGTGGTCTACTGGTTCACGGGCGCTTCGATGCAGGCCGTGACCACGGGCGCTTACCGCGCGGTGGACTACATCAAGAAGAACATCCGTCTCGAGGGCGACAAGGCCTCGGTGGAAGCTTCGAACACGGTTGTCCGTATCTGTACGCAGTTCGCGCAGGCCGGCATGGTGAATATCTTCGGCGTGATTTTCTGTCTCACGCTGGCGTTCGCCTGCTTCGATCCTACGTTCTTTGCTTCGTACCTGATCTCCATCGCGGCGGTCGGTCTGTTCCAGGCTATCTTCATGGCGAATGCCGGGGGCGCTTGGGATAATGCGAAGAAAGTCGTGGAAGTCGATCTGAAGGAAAAGGGCACTCCGTTGCACGCGGCGGTTGTCGTCGGCGATACCGTTGGCGATCCGTTCAAAGACACCTCGTCGGTGGCGTTGAATCCGATCATCAAGTTCACGACGTTGTTCGGTCTCCTCGCGGTGGAAATCGCGGTGGCGGCGGGACGTACCGCGCAGTACATCGGCGTGGTGTTCTTCCTCGTCGGCTGCTTCTTCGTGTGGCGCTCGTTCTACGGAATGCGCATCGAAACGGGCGCTACGGCGTCTACGTCTCCGGTCCACGCATAAGCGTAACTGGTTAGCGAGTTGAGATTGAAAGAGGGGCTACCCGGTTCGGGTAGCCCCTCTTTATTTTCGGTGGCCGCGTTATTTCGAGTGCCATTCTGACTGGGTGCGGACCATGGTTTCGAGATCGCCCTTGGGCTCGAAGCCGAGCTCTTTTCTCATGAGCGAAGCGTCGGCCACTAACCTCGGCGAGTCGCCGGCGCGTTTCGGATGCCAGTCGATCTTCAAATCCCGCCCCAGCACGCGCGAGGCGGCCCCTACGACCTCGGCCACGGAGTAACCGCGGCCCGTGCCTACATTGATGGCCTTCACCGTCGTGGCGGTGGCTTCCAGGTACTTCAGCGCCACCACGTGGGCCATCGCCAGGTCTTCCACGTGGATATAGTCGCGAATACAGGTGCCGTCCGGCGTGGCGTAGTCGTTTCCGTAAACGGGAACCGCTTTTCCCTGGGCCCCGAAGCGTACGACGTTCGGGATCAGGTGCGTCTCGGGCTCGTGGCTCTCGCCCCACTTACCGCCCGCGATGGCCCCCGCGGGGTTGAAGTACCGAAGGTTCAGCGGCTTGAGCCCGAGCTTCTCGTACGAGCCCAAAATTCTTTCCACCATCCACTTTGATTCCCCGTAGGGAGAGAGCGGGGCCTGCGGATGCGATTCAGGAATTGGGACCTGCACCGGGTTGCCGTATAGGGCACACGTCGAGGAATGAACCAGCCGGGTAATCCCGCGCTTCAAGCAGGCTTCTACCGTATTTACCGCCGCCATGACGTTGTTCTCGTAGTACAGGCCAGGCTTGGTCACCGACTCGGGCACTAACGCGCGCGCCGCCAGGTGAATGACGCCGAATACGGGGGGGAGCTGTTGCCATAGCTGGTCTACCGCCGCGCGATTCTTCAGGTCGACCTGATGCACCTTGAACG
Source organism: Bdellovibrionota bacterium (assembly GCA_041736915.1). Lineage (GTDB taxonomy): Bacteria > Bdellovibrionota > FAC87 > UBA2466 > UBA2466 > JBGSST01. The sequence continues at coordinate 3,630 of JBGSST010000350.1, read as the reverse complement.
GAAATGATTTGTGGGGACGGCTCGTGGAGTAATCATCCACCACGATTGGCTCAAAACCTTCGCGATCCAAAACGAAAGCGATCGCTCCGCCGATGTAACCCGCTCCGCCCGTCAGGATGACTTTGGGTTTCATTGCGGTGACGACCCGGTGAGGAACAGCATCGAATCGCGCAAACTATCCCCCCACTGAAAGTAGGCGAGGGCGGCGGCGGCCAGGAAAGGACCGAAGGGGATCGCCGTCTTGAGCCCCTTCTTTTGAAATAGCATCACGCCCACGCCAACCACGGTACCGGCTAAACTCGACAAAATAATGACGAGCAAGATGCTAGGGCCACCGAGCCACGCGCCAATCATCGCGAGTAGCTTGATGTCGCCGCCGCCCAAACCTTCACGGCCGGTGAACTTCTCGTAGCCCCAGGCTACGGAGAAAAAGACCACGCCGCCGATGAACAACCCCAGCAGGGAATCCCACCAGGGCGGCTCGCCGATCAAAAACGCAAAAAGCACGCCGAGTACGATGCCGGGCAGGCTAAGCTCGTCGGGAATAATCCGGTGATGCAGATCTATGACCGAGATGATCAGAAGCAATGAGCAGAAGATGAGCCCCGCCAGCAGCTGCCAAGTAAATCCAAACTTGAGGTACAGCCACAGGTACATGAATCCCGTGATCAGCTCGATGAGCGGGTACTGCCAGGAGATTTTCTGTGAACAGCGGTAGCACTTTCCCTTAAGCAGCAGAAAACCAATCACCGGTACGTTGTGATACCAGAGAATCGGCGCCGCGCACTTCGGGCAACGGGAACTGTGGAAGACCACGGATTGATCCGCCGGGATGCGGTAGATGCACACATTGTAAAAGCTTCCCCAAATCAGCCCCATCACGAACATCCAGTACGGGGCTATTGTAAGGAAAATCTCGAGCTCGGGCTGATTCATGAGTTGCCGATGTCCTTGTGCTGAAACGAGATGAGTCCCAGGATGAGAAAAAACGCCATGGTGCTGAGCGCGTAGACAAATACGTAGAAAAATTCCGTTCCGTTGAGCGAGACGCCGTACGAAGCGAGGTTTTTCAGATTCAGTACCTCGAGATCGGGAATCAAGGGGCGCAGCAAACTCCAAGCGGTTACGCTAGAACCCGCGAGTTCACGGGTAACGGGCTCGCGAAAGTGGCAGAGGCCGAACAACGCGAGCGTTGATACCGCCGTCAGCACCGCACCCGCGTTCACCGCGAAGAAATAGGTAATGGCCGCTACGACGAGTGACTCCAAGAAGATGAGTAGCCCCGCCTGCGCAATGGGGCCGAAGTACAAGGGCACGTCGAACTGCAAACGAATGAGCAGCGCCAGCGCCGTCATCGCGAATACCACCACCGCCTGCACGAAGGCCTGGCCGAGAAACTTTCCGGCGAGGAACGACGCGCGAGAGACGGGCTTCGACAGCACGAGGTAAACGCTGCCCACCGAGAACTCGCGGTGGAAAAGGCTGATGCCGATGAACAAGGCAAAGAGCACGAGCGACAGGTGGGTGGTCCCCAGCATGAAGTCGAGCGTTAGCTTGGCCTGCTCGGTGTAGGTCAAACTTCCCAGTAACGCGCTCATACCGAGCGACGCGACGGAAAAAAAGACCAGCAGGTGAAAAAAACGTTCGAAGACCAGCTCGTGTACGGTGGCCCAGGCTACCCAGAAGCAATTCCTCATGGCGTTACCTCAGCGGTTTCCTGGAAAAGGGCACGTTCTAAGCTTACCTTCTCCGATGAGACGTCAACGACCTCGTCTCCTTCGTCCTGCGCCAAGTGCAGGCAACGTTCTAAATCTTTTACGCCGTGGACGCGTAGCTGAAGTCCCATCGGTCCGTCGATGGCCCCCCACTCTTTTTCCCACTTGGGGCGCGCTTCGGCGCTGACGCCGCGGATGACCACCTGAAAGTTCTGCGCCGGCGACTTCAAAACTTCGGTCATGGCGCCGTGCCGAACCAGCTTGCCCTTGCGAAGCAGGGCGATGTGCGAGCAAAGATTTTCGGCATCGCTCAAAATGTGGGTGCTCAGCAAGATCGTGGCTTGCGGGAAACGCTCGTGCACCTTTCGGATCAGGTCCCGAACTTCAATACGCCCTACGGGGTCCAGCCCGCTCATCGGCTCGTCGAAGATTAGCAACGACGGATCGTTGAGTAGCGACTGCGCAATCGCTAGCCGCTGCCCCATGCCTTTGCTGAAGCCGCGCACGCGCTCGTGCGCGGCGTGCTTGAGCCCGACGAGTTCAAGTAGCTCCGCGCATTTTTTGTCGAGTACCGCTCCGGACAATCCGTGCAGGTGGCCGTAATACTTCAGCGCCTGATCGGCGAAGATAAAGCCGGGGAATCGTGGATTCTCGGGCAGGTAACCAATGTGCCGCCGCGTGGCCGTCGACAGGGGTTCACCGCGCACCAGAATATTGCCGGAGGTCGGCCGTAAAAAACCCAGCAGCAGTTTAAACGTGGTCGACTTGCCCGAACCGTTGGGACCTAATACGCCCAGGATCTGCCCGCTTTCCGCCGACAGCGAGAGCCCTTCCACGCCAATTTTTCGCCGGAGCAGCGACAGGCGGTAGAGTTTCGTCACATCGATTAATGACACGGACTCGGTCATAGCTTCGGCCGGATCACTCCAACCGCCCCCCATTCTTTTTCTAATTTTTGATCGGTGAGACGAATTTCTTTGCTGTGCGAATCATACCGAAACGGGATCGGCTCCGCCAGCAGTGCCTCGACCTCGGGGTCGAGCAACGTGCCCGGCTCGACGAAGGAGGCCAATGTCCGAGTTGGTTCGCGAAACGAAGCGGCCAGCTCTCCAAAGCTAAACGGCGCACGGTGAAACTTAGTTTCGAACTCGGCGATTCGCGCTTGCCACTCCGTGCGCGCGAAGTGATAGCGAAGTGCGCGGATACGATTGGCCAGCCGGTCACGGCCAATTTGGTCGTTCACCGCGGGATAGAGTCGAATGGCGACGGCGAGGCTATGGCGGTAGGCCCCAGCGTCGCTCAGCAGCCGCACTCCCAGTGACGTCAGCCAAGTGGGAGAGCCAGGAAGCTCCGCGGCCCGTAGAATGTGGTGCGCGGCTTGGGCCGGCTGTCCCATTTCACCGAACAGGTGATAGCCAAGGTAGTAGTGGGCTCTCCACAGATTCGGCTTCAACACGGTCCAGCGCGTGAGTAAATCCTTGGCGCCTTCCGTGTCGCGACGGAACACGGATAGAAACGAAGCGCCGAAATCGTAAGCGCGCTCGAACTTACGATCGAGCTCCACCACCGTGAGCAGCTGGGCATACTCCCAGCTCAGCTTTCCTTCGGGCACGGGCTCGTGGCTAGCCGTTTGAAGCAGTCGTATCCAAGCCAGCCCGGCAATCCAGTTGTCGAGACCGAGAGAGAATCGCTTAACGCCTTTAGCGAACACGACAGCCTGCGAGGCATCGAGATCGGGACGCTTGGAAAACCAGGCTTGGGCTTTTGACTCAGTTTGGATTTTTACGAAGACGACAAAGAGCAGCCCGGCGAAAAGGCACAAAAAGGCGTAGTTTCGCGATCGGGTCATTAGGGGACTTTTAATGTAGGGGGGAGTGAGAAGAAATGGAGGAGTGAGGGGGGAACAATTCGGCCC
>JBGSST010000328.1:0-5968 GCA_041736915.1 Bdellovibrionota bacterium | reverse complement strand
AGGTCGAATACGTAACTCCGGTGCGCACGAGATTGAAGCGGGCCACTTCGGTGCCGTTCAAAAAAAGAATCGCTCCGTCATCGAGCTGGGTGCGCAGGAACAACGCGGTCAGCTGAGTATGGCTCGGAACGGTAAAAGATTTTCGGTAGTACGAAGTGGGATACTTGTTGTTCGCATCGGGACCATACGAAATTATCGTGGTCGGGGGCCCCGTGTTCAGCACTCCGTAACCAAGCGGAGCCGTCCCGACACTCCAGCTCGAGTCATCGAACCCCAAGGTACTCCAGCCCGCGGGGGCGGCCGCGGCCGGAGCCAGGTACTTCCAGCCAGACTGCCGGGCCAAAATCGTTTCCTCGGGGTAGGTCGTGGCGGTGATGCCCAGGTCAAAACCGAGATCGGAAGAGTTGGCCGCATTTTGATGAACCTCTACGGCCAGGGTGTTGATCCCCGCCACGAAAGCCGATGTCGGAATGGCGTACGCAACGTAAGTGTTCTCACTGGCTCCGCCCACGGCGCCCAGTGCAAGAGTTGAGTTACCGATGGTTCCGGTCGGCAGATTCGTGCGGCCAAACTCCACTCCATTGATGTAGAGAACGCCGCCGTCGTCCGCCAGCACGCGTAGCTCGGTAGCGGAATAAGCAGTGGGATCGGGAATGCTGATCGTCTTGCGAAAATAGGTGGTGATGTACTTGTTGTTTGCATCGGGGCCAAAGCTCACCGTCGTAGCCGGGGACGTACCATTCAGGTCTCCATAGCCGAGTGGACCGAAGCCGCTCAGCCATGCCCCATCGTCGTAACCCGGATTTTTCCAGGATGGGTCGGGTACGGTGCCCTGGTCAAAATACTTCCAGGTAGACCCCGTGTTCATCAGCCAGTTCGTTTGCGGAGGGTGACTAATGCCGGCCACGGGCAGGGTGAACGAATCAAATACCGTGTCGCCGACTCCCACGAATTGATACGTAAGGCGAGTCGCTGTTGCTTGCACCAGCATCGCACCGAAGTGGCTTGCATCTCGCAGACGGCTTTGGATAATCGGAGTATTGAACGGCCATAACGTTTGGCCGCCATTTCCGTTCGTGATGTAGGGGAATCCATCCACGAGCGAGCGTTCATAGCTGTGTTCGTGCCCCGCAAGCACCATGCTGGCTCCCCAGTCCTTGAACGGCCAACGCATGTGGACGCTCGAGCCGTGCGTGCCCGACGAATACGGTGGGTGGTGAAGTACTACCAACTTGAAGGGGCGGGTACTGGCCGCCAGCTGGGCCTGCAGCCAGGTCCCCTGTATCGATGTGGGGCTGGTGCCATCGGGCTCGCGGGTATCGCTATCGACCACGAAAATGTGGAGATGATCCCCCCACGTAAAGTCGTAGTAGCGCTCATTGCCGGGCAGCGAGAAATAGTCGAGGTGAGGGGTCGGCAAAGGTGAGCAAGCGGCCCCGCAGTCCCAATCGTGATTGCCCAGCACGGGAAAGAAGCGATTTGAGCTCGGTGCATTGTACGGTGTGTATCCGCCAACGTAGTCAGCCATGTAGTTGCGGTAGTACTGACCGATGTTCTGATCGATCGTACTGGCTAATCCGTTGGTGTAGTTGTTATCACCCGTGGTGACGATGAACTCGGGATTCCAAGTCGAGATCAGGTTAGCGACGTTACCTTCGTTCGGCGTGTCCACACCGAAGTCGCCCACGATGGCAAATTGGGTGGGGGCCGGGATGTCGCTTCCGGAACCGGTACCCGAACCAGTTGACCCGCCGGAGGAAGAGTCGCCAGAAGTCTCTCCACTCCCCGTACCGGGCGGCACTTCCGTTACGGAAGAGTGCGAGCTCCAGCAGGCCGACAGAAACTGGAGGTGAAGGATCGCCGCCATTCGCAAAAAGTACTTCGCGAAAGAAGTTCGGCGGAGGTTCACGATTTATTATCTCAATTTTGTGTGCCGGAAATGTGTCGGGCCAAGAAATCAAAAAAAACCGGGAGTAGCGATCGCTACTCCCGGTTTGCGCGTGGATTCTTCCCTTTTTTTCGAGAAAAAACCTATTGAGTACGTTTATAGCTCGTTCGGCTTCTTCAACAGCTTACGCTTGTCGAGATTGTACTTCTCGACCTTGTTGATGAGACCGGCGCGGCTGATTCCCAGCTCTTTGGCGAGGCGGGATTTGTTCCATCCCGTACGCTTCAAGCCTTCACGAATCATCTCACGCTCGAGCTCTTCCAGGGCATCGCGGAGCTTGCCTTGGATGCGAACGCCTTGAACTTTGCTGCGCTCACCGAACTCGCGGATACGTGCGGACAGCATGTCCACCGTGATCTTGCTTTCGGCTCCCGCCAACACCGTCACGCGCTCCATCTCGTTCTCGAGCTCGCGGATGTTACCCGGCCAAGGATAGTCGAAGATTTTTTCCAAGGCTCGCTTGGTCAGCATCTTCGGCTTGATTCCCTTTTCCTGAGCACAACGCTGCAAGAAGTGGTCGCACAGGATGGGGATATCTTCCTTGCGGTCACGCAGGGGCGGGACGGTGATGTTGATTACGTTAATGCGATAGTACAAGTCTTCGCGGAACGTTCCTTTTTCGACCATGTCCTTCAGGTCTTTGTTGGTCGCCGCAAGGATACGTACGTCGACTTTACGGGGCTCCGTCGCACCTACAGGAATGAAGGTCCCTTCCTGAATCACACGCAGAAGCTTTACCTGCATGCTGGGCGAGGTGTCGCCGATTTCGTCGAGGAAGAAGGTGCCGCCGTCCGATACTTCGAAGAGGCCCTTCTTATCCTTAACGGCGCCGGTGAAAGACCCTTTCACGTGGCCGAAGAGTTCCGAGTCCAAGAGGTTATCGTTGAACGCCGAACAGTTCTGCGTGGTGAACACGCGGTCTTTGCGCGGAGAGTTGTAGTGAATCGCTTTGGCGATGAGCTCTTTACCAGTTCCGTTCTCACCTTGAATGAGAACCGTGCTCTCGCTGTTTTTGATTTTATCGAGCAGGGCGTACACGTCCTGCATCGGCTTGGACTTTCCGATCATCGAGTCGTATTTATAACGAACTCCCAGCTCATTATTGAGCTGATTGATACGGTCGTCGCGGAGACTGATCTCCTTGTGAAGAGTGCTGATCTCTTGCGAGACCAGGTCGGCCAGCTCCGAGAAGTACGGAGTTTCATCCTTACCAAGAACCCGAATCTTGCCGACGGCAAGGTCGATGTCCTGGTGGGGCAGGTTGAAGTGGGCTAAAGCCTTTGCCAGCTCTTTGCGTTGCTGTTCGCCCGAGCCTTCTTTGAGATAGCCGATGCAGAGCACGGCTCCCATGAAGTCGTTGTCGATAACGATGGGGAAAGAGCAGGCCACGAGGTTCGGGAGGAAATCCCGAATCATGTCCTTGTCGGAAGTCTTGCGCAGGTCCGTTACCGTGGTGCGCACGAACTCGGAAAGGTGGTCGTAACCATCTTCGCGCTGGAGGAGCAGATTCAAAACGTGGTTCGAATACTCACGTTTCGTTCCGCGTTCGATGATCTTCAAGTTACCGCGATCGTCGCCGAAGAAGACATCGATATTGAACCATTTCGCGATGACCTCCTTCAGTTTCCGGATGACGTGTATATGTTCAAATTCATCCCAATTGATCATATGACCCTCCCAAATTCCGTCGCGTACTCTTTAGACGAGCTAAAAAGGCCGTACGAATCCCATGACGTCCGGAACAACTTTATTCCGGTTCGTTAAAACTTTTGTCGTCGAGCGGCTGTTCATCCGCGAGACACTGGTTTTTGACTGCTTTGTTTACTGACTAGTAAGAAGACGTCTATCTACTTCCAGTGTACGGAACGTGACACTTCGTGTCAATACGTCGACGCCTACTTAGCAGACAGAAATTGTGGAGTTATTTTCACACTCGTTTTTCTCTAAGCAATTTCGCGAGATGGAAGCCGGTGTGGGACTGTGCGTTTTCCGACAGCTGCTTGGGCGTGCCTACTCCTACTACGACACCGCCCTTGTTTCCGCCCTCGGGACCCATGTCGATCAAATACTGACTGTTAGCAATTAGCTGTAAGTTGTGTTCGATAACGAGCACGGAGTGTCCAGCAAGTACCAGGCGGCGTAGTACACCGATTAGTCGATCTACTTCGCGGAAATGCAAACCGGTCGTCGGTTCGTCGAGGATATAGAGCGTCGATTTCTTGGTACTTGACTGGTTCGACAGCTCACGCGCGATCTTCAAACGCTGCGCTTCGCCGCCGGAGAGTGTGTAGCCGGGTTGCCCGAGCCGCAGGTAACCCAAACCAACTTCCTTCAGCAGGGAAAGCTTACCGCGCAAACTAGTGGCCTTGTCGAAGAAGTCGTACGCTTCGTCGATCGTCATGTTCAAACAATCGTCGATATTCTTGCCTTTGAACTTCACCGCGAGCACGGCGGGCTTGAAGCGTTTCTGCTCGCACGCTTCGCACGGCACCCAAACGTCTTCGAGAAACACCATGTCGACCTTGATGCGGCCTTCCCCTTCGCACGTTTCGCAGCGGCCTCCGGCCACGTTGAACGAGAAGAATCCGGGAGGGAACCCTTTGCGTTGGGCCTCCGGAGTGCCGGCGTAAATGGCGCGAACCTCATCGTAGCCCTTGATGAACGTGATGGGATTACTGCGGGTGGATCTTCCAATCGAACTTTGGTCGACGAGCTCTACCCCACCGAGGTTCTCAAATCCCTTTATCTCTTTGAACTTCTCGATCTTCTCGGCCGGCGCCCCGAAAAGCTTGGCCAGGGCCTGATACAGGGTGTCGACCACCAGCGTGCTTTTGCCGGAACCGGAAACACCGGTAATCGTGACGAACGCGCGCAACGGAATCTTCACGTCCACGTTCTTAAGGTTATTGCCTTCGGCACCGCGGATTTCCAGCCAGTGCGCGTGCTTAGGCGATAGCTCTTTGCTTTCGTACGGAATGGTCGGGTGGTCCCACTCGCGTATCGCATCCGCGGTGGGAGTGTCGGCATCCTTGAAGCGTTCCTGCGTCCCGCAAAAGAGCACCTCGCCGCCCCGTAGCCCCGAATGGGGCCCCATATCGATGACGAACTCGCCCCAGCGAATCACGTCCGGATCGTGCTCCACTACCACGAGTGTGTTGCCCCGCGCTTTTAGCTCGTCCAAAACCGCCAGCAGACGATCCGTGTCGCGGGGGTGCAGGCCAATGCTCGGCTCATCCAAAACGTAAAGCGTATCGGTCAAACCTTGGCTAAGCTGCGTCGCCAACAAGATGCGCTGGTACTCACCGCCCGACAGCGTGCGGGTATGGCGGTCCATGGTGAGGTACGAAAGTCCTACCTGGTCCAAGAGCCCCAGCCGGCGGAGCAACTGGGCCAAGATATCTTGGCTGATCTTTTTCTGGGCCGGCGTCATCTCGAGCGTGTTTAAGAACACGAGCGAATGCTCAACGCTGAAGTGACAAACTTCCGCGATGGATAGCCCGCCCACTTTCACTCGCAGAGCGGAAGTCTTCAGCCGAGCGCCTTTGCAGTCTTGGCAGGTAAAGGGAGATTGGTAGCGGCTCAAGAACACGCGAATGCGCATCTTGTATTTTTCCTCTTCCATCAGCTTGAACACGCCCCGCACGCCGCGGAAACTTTTGTCGCCTTCGAATACGGCCTTTTTTTCCGTATCCTTCAGCTCGTCGTAGGGTAGGTCGGTATCGATCCGTTTCGCTTTGCAAAACTCCAGCAGCTTCTTCTGCCAATGCCGCAGGCTGGGCTTGGTGAAGGGGTCGATGGCGCCGCGCCCGAGGGTGAGGGTCGGATTCGGCACGACGAGGTTTTCGTCGAGCTCGAGCGTGTTGCCGAACCCTTTGCAGCGTTCGCAGGCCCCAATGGGGCTATTGAAGGAAAACGAAACGGCCGACTTGGGCTGCGATTTCTTGCGGCACTTGGGGCAGCGAATCTCGGTAGTGACATTGTCGAACTCGCTCGCCTTGTCGTTCTGCCACAGCAGCACGT
>JBGSST010000306.1:0-3877 GCA_041736915.1 Bdellovibrionota bacterium | reverse complement strand
GCGGGCAATCTCCACCGACTCGGGCAGCCCTTTCCAAAAGCGGACGGGCATCTCTTTTTTCATCGCCCGCACGCGCACGCGCGACGGGTTGAAGGTGGATCGGTAGTAGGTGCGCCAGGCGGAATCGGTTTCGTCGACCGGCCCGGCCTCCCGCGTTTCCCCCGACGAGTAGCGAAGCTCTTTGCCATCCCACTCCGCCGTAACGTCGGGGGTGGCGATGCGCCAGTTCATCGTGCGAAACCGATCCTGAAAAAACGGCGTCACGAGCGGCAGCACGTTGTGATCGGGGTGGTACCACGCGACGTACCGGCCCCCGTCTTCTTTGAAGCGTACGAACGCCGTCATCTTGTGGGCGTCGCGTTTGATACTTTGAAACCAGAGGCGAAGTTGGCGCATGTCGAGGTCCAAGGGATCGCGCCACAGGCGCGGGTTATCGAATTGCAGACGGTACGCGAGCCGGTAAAGCAGATCCCAACGCCCCGGATCGCGGTGAAAGAAAACCCAACGCGCCTGCGAAACAAAGTTCGGCGCCAACGGATGCGGCAACGCCTTCACGGGCAGCCGTTCCCAAGCGTTGTCGCGATCGTCGAACAGCAGCGTGCCCTGACTACTCTGCCAAGTGATCTCCACCGGCGGCACCTTGCGATCGAGCAGGCGGCTTACCGTCGACTGCCACTCGTGAAACGATCCGGGCGGGTCGAGCTGCCACCTCATGCCGTACCTCCGAACAAAGACAGCTGCACCGGCTGTACCACCCGCGCGCGTAAATCGACGGTGTCGAGCAGCCGCGTGCCCGGATTGTTGTCGGCGGTCATTACGAACGGAGTCACCTTGGTGAGGCTCACGTTCATCAGCTTGAGATCGTCGAGCCGCAGACGCCGGAACTTTCTCGCCTGCAAAATGCGATCGACACTTTTCACACCCACGCCGGGAATGCGTAACAACAACCCGCGCGAGGCCTTGTTGATGTCGAGCGGAAAGAGGTGACGGTTCTGAAGCGCCCACGCGAGCTTGGGATCGATCTCGAGATCGAGATTGCCGCCGTCGGCGTAGGCCAGCTCTTCCACTTTGAACTCGTAAAAGCGTAGCAGCCAGTCGGCCTGGTACAGCCGATGCTCGCGCATCAGCGGCGGCGCGGACTGCGGCAGCCCCTGGTTCGCTTTCGGAATGGGACTGTAGGCCGAGTAGTAAACGCGTTTCAGTTTGAACTCACCGTAGAAACGGTTCGCCGTATCGAGAATCGTTTTGTCGCCGGTGGCGGTCGCCCCCACGATCATCTGGGTGCTTTGTCCCGCGGGCAAAAAGAGCCGGCCCGGTTTCGTAAACACCCGTTTCAAGTTCGTGATCTTCGGCTTCTCCGGCGCGCGCGCGATCTTCAACTTTTTGAGATGCCCCATCGTGTCCTCGACCTCGCGGTGGGTTTTTGCCGGGGCGAACACATTGAGATCCGACTGCGTCGGCAGCTCGATATTGGCGCTCACGCGATCCGCCCAGCGCCCGGCCTCTTCCGTGAGATCCAGCGACGCGCCCGCGATCGCCTTGAGATGGATGTAGCCGTTGAACTTGTGAATCTGGCGTAGCGTGCGCGCCACCCAGATCAGCTCCTGCATCGTCTCGTCGGGCCCCTTCTTCACGCCGCTGCTCAAAAACAAACCTTCGATGTAGTTGCGCCGGTAAAAATCCAGCGTGAGCTTTACGACCTCGCCGGGGGTAAAGCTGGCCCGCTTTACGTCGCTCGACGCCCGGTTGATGCAGTAGCCGCAGTCGAAAATGCAGTGGTTGGTCAGCAGGATTTTGAGCAAGGAAACGCAACGGCCGTCGGGGGTGTAGCTGTGGCAGATGCCCATCCCGGTGCTGTTCCCGAGCCCGTCTTTATTGTCCCGTTTGGCTCCGCTGCTGGAGCAAGAGGCGTCGTACTTGGCGGCGTCGGCCAGTACCCCGAGGCGGTCTAAGAAGCTTTTATCAAAGGAGTTGTTCATACCATACAAGTGTATGGTATACCGGCCGGTGGGTCAAATCGCCGTGCGTCCTTATTGCGGAAAAATCGCGGTTCGCGTAGTACACGGCATGGCCGAAGCCCCCATCTCCGCAAGACCCCACGTTTTTTACGTTCGCCCCGCTCCGGGGTGGCTCGATTTGACCTTTGCCGAGGTTCAAAAGATCGCGCAGACGCCACTGCAAAAGTACAAGTACGAGGCCAAGGTTAGCCAGCTGATGGGCACCGTCAAAGTGCATAGGTGCGATTGGCGCCAGGGCTTGGAGATCATGCAGCGGCTCACCACCGCGCACGACATGGAATGGCTGATTTTGGAATCGAAGGCCGTGAAGTGGGACGACGTCGACGCCGTGATCGGCCGCGTACCCTGGGACGAAATTCTTCCCGGCCGCGACGCCAACGTGCACGTCAACGCCGACACCGATGGCGGTTTCACCACCTCGTCCGGCAAGATTCGCGAAAATTTTTGTAAGATCGGAAAACTGAAGCACGTTACCGAAGGGGCGGACTTCCGTTTCAAGACCGATCTGCGCGGAGAGCTACTGCGCATTCTCATTAGCCTCGCCGGCGAGCCGCTCTACAAGCGCGGTTACAAAACCAATCTAACGGCGGTGGCGCCGCTCACCGAGCATCAGGCCACGGCTTGCATCCGTTACGCTTTGGGCGAGACGCCGGTGTCGGAGATTGGTGCGGTCTACGTGCCGTTTGCCGGCTCGGGCACTTTTGGTTTCGAAGCGCTCAACGTAATTGGCGGCGCGGGCCCCGGAAGTTTCCAGCGTAAGTTCGCGTGCGAAAGGTTTCCCTGCACGCCGGCCCCCACGATGGGCTGGCTTCGCCGCAAGATGACCGAAACGTTTGCGGCCTCCGCGAGCACCTTACCGCCGGTGTTTTTCAACGACTTCAATAACGAAGCGATCGATGCGCTGAAAGAAAACGTAGCCGCGTTCCCGCACGGCAAGTTCGACGTGAATGAAGGCGACGCCTTCGAGTGGAAACCGGAGCTTCCCAAAGAGGGGAAAATCTTAGCGCTGCTCAATCCGCCTTACGGCGAAAGGCTCGCGCAAGACTCGGGCATCCCGGAGCTGTTCGGAAAGCTCGGCGTCCACATGCACGAGCTGGCGAAAGCCAACCCGGGGCGTTTCATCGGCGTTTGCCTGTGCCCCGACGATCAGTCGTGGAGCAAGTTCTTGAAGGGGCTAAACGCTCCTACCGCCCAGACCCATCACTTTACCCACGGCGGTAAAGAAATGCGCGCGGTGCGCTGGCGGTCGTAAGCGGGCTTGTACTAGATACGCCGATCGGATCAAGTGGGATGGGACCCTCCCCTCGCTCATGCCTCGGCACGTGTTCTTGCTGGAAATTCGTCTTCGGGCCTGCGGAGGCTTCGGGTCGGGTCCCATCCCACTTGGTCCGCTCGGAACCGCGCTCCGGTAGAAGGCCGCTTACGGCCGCACGTAAGTACGGCCAAAGGAATCGATAAGTCCCTTGGCCGCGTAGCTGACGGCGTGTTTCGCGTTGGGTAGCACCGACGACATACCGAAGAACTCGTGGGTGACGCCGCGGTAGTTTGCCATGCGTACGCGTACGCCGGCGTTGTAGAGGGCGCTGCCGTAGGCTTGGCCCTCGCTGCGCAGCGGATCGAGATCCGCGAGGATGATCGTGGCCGAGGGGAGGTTGCGTAGGTCCTTCGCCTGCAACGGTGAGGCGTAGGCTTCAGCGCCCTGTGCGGGATCGGTCAGGTAGTGGTCCCAGAACCAGTGCATCATCGCTGCGTTCAGCGGCTTGGCGTTGGCGTGCTCGAGGTACGACTTGGTTTGGAAACCGTAGTTGGTGACGGGGTAGATGAGTAGCTGGTGCAACGGCACCACGATGCCGGTGTCG
>JBGSST010000258.1:0-3631 GCA_041736915.1 Bdellovibrionota bacterium | reverse complement strand
GTGATTTCTGGCCAGCCGCACGTGGGGCACGGGATCTACCTCGACATGGATGAGATCGAATTGCTGATGCCGTTCGAAGTTCGGCGAAAGTTCCAGGAACGCGGCGGGGACAAAACTCCCGCTATCCAGTGGCTTTTGACGGAGCTCGAAGGGGATTACGACATTATCGCGCCCCACTTCGCTCCCTGGCTTCCCGAAGCCAAAAACGCCTCCACCTTTTTCAAGAGTCATGCGAATGCCCGCCCCCTGCGCGGAGTTTGCCGGCATAAGGCCGCCGTTCTGTCGTCGGTGTTGCATCACTACGGCATCCCGAACGAAGTGCATTACGGCCCCCGGCGCGACACCGGAGAGCTGCACGCCTGGGTGGAGTTGGAGAAGGGGACCCTCGTCGCTGACCCCACTTCCGGTACGCTTCAGCCTACGCAAGAGCAGCGTGCCCTCTACGAAGATGGCGGTAACCGCGCCACTCATCCGGCGTGGTGGTTTCTAAACTTCAAATACTGAGCTCGCCCTCGGCCGCCCGCCCCAAACCAACCGTGTCTAACTTTTAGTCGGGCGAAACGGCCTTGGTCGGGGTTATTCGCTTTTTTCACCCGTCCCAGGTTCGGCACCTGTCGGTATGCCGGATGCATACAGTACTAAGTTAGCAACACACTGTTACGGCATTTTGGTGAGGGCATCATGAAACACATCTCGTACAAACCCCTACTGGCTACTTTGGTTTTTTCTCTCTTTATTGGCTGTGGCCAATCCGGACAAAGATCCGATGTTGAACTCGAAGATGGCGACGGCGGCGGCATCAACTCGCCCCCTTTCGGACAGTCCGATTTACCCGGTTTGATTCCTGACGGTAGCGATCCTAATTCGAGTGAAGGTCAGATCGGTTCTCAGTCGCCGTCGGCCCCTTCGGTGGGAGCCCCGTCGTCGCAGAATCCGTTTGCGGGCTTGAGCCCGGAAGTCGACAACGGCCAAGCGCCGCTCAGCATGCCCAGCAATTACAATTACGCGAACCTGATTCCGAACATCACGAGTCTGGTTCCTTTCGTGGATCCCCGCGATCCCAACATGTTTCCGAATCCGGACCGATTCATTCCCTTTTTCAATCGTTACTATTGCTCGGTATTTGCGCTGTTGAACAACGGCGCCCAGCAGGACCTCGAAGCCGCCTACGTCACGGCGTTGTACTTCGACGTGCTCGGCCGTTTGCCGGAACCCTCGGGGCTGGCTTACTGGATGAACGCTTTGACCAACGTGCTGTCGGATAGCTCACGGGAAACCGTGGCGCGTGGCATTTTCCTTTCCGATGAAAGCGCCCGTCGTATCGTCAACGGGTTGTACCGCACGGCCCTACAGCGCGCCCGCGGCGTGAACGAAGGTCTGGGCTGGGTGAACATGGTAAAGGCCGGTGACATCGAAGGTGCCGCGGCTGGCGTCTACGGCTCGGTAGAAGCTTTCAACAAATCTTATCTCGGTGGCAAAAACCCGACGAAGTATATCGCGTACCTCTACCGCAAAATCTTGGGCCGCACCGGCTCGGCGTGGGAGTACCGCTTCTGGGTCAACCGCCGCAATCAACGCAATCTCAACAACCGCGTTCTCACGGTTCGCGAGATCATGCAGAGCTTCGAGTCCGAACAGAAATACGTGGAGTCGATGTACGGCCAGTACCTCGGTCGCGCGGCGGAGCCCGCGGGTCTTCAGGCTTGGCTGAACGTGATGCAGGCCAACGCGCTCAACCGCGCGCAGGTCGCCATCAAATTTTTGGCCGCCAGTGAGTACCTGGGCGTACAGAACAACGGCGTGTCACTGGGGCTCTCGCGCTCGGCCAAAGGCCGGTTCATGGATCCCAACCATCTGCTCATTAATTTGAACTTCTGCCAGTAAGCGTCGATTCGACACTGGTAAGCCGCACTTGAAATTCCTGCGCGGCCGGGCGACAAGAATCTCCATGATTCTTTCCGGCCGCCAGATTTCCGAAGAAGTTCAAAAAGGCACTATCCGCATCGACCCCTTCGATCCGAAGCGCGTCGGTCCCAATAGCTACAATCTGAGCCTGGCCAAAGAGCTCGCGGTCTACGAAGACACCGTGCTGGACATGAAGAAGCCGCTGTCGCTTCGGCGCTTCGAGATTCCCGAAGAGGGGTTCGTGCTGGAGCCGCAAAAGCTTTACCTGGGCCGCACGGAAGAGCTTACCGAAACCAAAGGGTTCGTCCCCATGCTCGAAGGCCGTTCGTCGATTGGCCGGCTGGGAATGGCCGTGCACATCACTGCCGGGTTCGGCGATGTGGGGTTCAAAGGTTTCTGGACGCTCGAAATCTTCGTTTTGCAGCCCATACGCATCTATGCCGGCGTCGAGGTCTGCCAGATTTTTTACCACGAGGTAAAAGGCCAGTACGACGAGTACCGCAGCAAGTACCAAGACAATCGCGATATCCAGCCCAGCTACCTCCATCGCGATTTCACCTAAATCTTTGGTGACTTAAATCCGAATCGCCGGCTTTTCCGGGACGCCGGGATCGACAAAGTGGTTGATCCTATTGACTATATGCGTTACGCCAAAAGCCTCTTTAGGGGTAATGATGAAGCAGGCGAACGACAATTTCGGCGGAGTTTTCTTTACGGCACTTAAGGGCACCATTCTTTTCTTAATGTTCGCGGCGGTGGTATTCGCGGCCCCGAACCCCAAAGATTCTTCCGCTTATTGGCGCGAGACCGGGCTGACGTTTGCCCGCGTGACCGCGGAACTTTCCAACGAACATTGCCGCGCTGACTTCAATCAGTACGTGGGCTGCCTAGAAGGGGCCCGGATGCTGATGAAGCGCTTGGGGCTCGGTCTCGACATCGCCCACGACGTGCGGGCCAAGACCAAGCTAACGGTGGGTGGGTTCGACCTCGTTCCGGCGAAGACGTTGCGGCTGCTCGCCGACTCGGCGGTTGAAAAGCTGGAGCTAATCCGCAAGCAGCGGCAGCAGACCAAGAATTTTTGGAAGGTTACTTACTCGCTCGACCGCACGGCTGACTTCGCTCGGCTTTGGAAATGGCTCGGGGAACGTGTGCCGAAAGAGGCGGAGAGTGAGTACGCCGCCGCGCTCTACAATGGTTATCTGTTGGCGGCTAAAGATCCCGCGGCCCGTTTGGTTCCTCAGGCGCTCATCGATGACGAAAATGGTCGCGCGGAAGACGAATACACCGGCATCGGCGTCGTGGTGGCCGCGCTCGGTGACGAGATTGTGATCCGTCGCGTGACCAGCGGTGGCCCCGCTGACCAAGCCGGCGTCCGTACGCTAGATACGCTGCTCTCCGTAAACGGGGTGGGAATCTCGGGCATGAGCTGGGACGCCATCGGCCAGCAGTTCAAGGCGGAGGAGGGCACGAAGATTCAGCTTTCCGTTTTACGTGGCCGCGCGGAGAAAAAATTTACCGTCACCGCCGCGAAACTCGTGAAGAAAAAAGTCGAAACGAAGTGGCTCGGCGATCGCGAGGCAAAATCGGCGTACGGCTACATCCGGCTCGGCGATTTTTCCGGGCTCGCCAACTGCAGCGACGTCGACCACGCGGCGAAAACTTTCGAAAAGGAAGGGGCCCGGGGGCTGGTGCTCGATTTGCGCGGAAACCCCGGTGGCCGGTTGGG
>JBGSST010000407.1:0-10350 GCA_041736915.1 Bdellovibrionota bacterium | reverse complement strand
CCTCGTGAGTGGCGCGCGGTTCTCGCTCGGCCTAGGTCACGGCCCGCTTCATCATAATTGGAACACGGAGATAAAATCGTGAAACTCGCCATCCTGCTACTGCTCGGGGTAACCAGCTACGCCGTCGCCGCGCCAAAGTTTTCCGCCGCCGCGTGGAAGAAAGCCGCGCCGATTTACGATCGCATCGTGAAGCATCCGTTCAACGTGGAGCTGTCGCAAGGAACGCTCAGCGCCGAGCGATTTGCCTTTTACAAGGCCCAGGATGCGGCCTACCTCACGGCGTTCGCCAAGGCCCTGGGGCAGCTCGCCGTAAAGCTCGACGTAGAAAACGACATTGCCGACGTAGTGGGTTTCATGCGCGATTGTCTCGACGAACGCGACGCCAAAGCCAAGCCCACGCCGCCCACCGCGGCGTCACTCTTTTACACGAGCTACCTGCTGGCCACGGCCGCTTATCGCCCGCCGGAAGAAACCGCCGCCGCCTTACTTCCCTGTTTTTGGCTTTACCTCGTACTGGCCCAGGAGCTCAAAAAAAACTCTCCGGAAAAGAATCCGTATGCGGCCTGGCTCGATGCCTATAGCTCCGAAAAGTATCGGCAAGCCGTCGACAAAATGATTGCCCTGACCGATCGGCTGGCCGAGCGGTCACCCCGGGCGAAAGAGCGCATGGAAGAGGCGTTCCTCACCGCGTTCGAGCTGGAGTGGCGCTTTTGGGACGACTCATACCGTATGTTAAGATTTCGTCCATGAATCGCCGCCTTCCCACCGTAGCCGCCGTCGTGACGGTGGCCACCCTCATTCTCTTCGCCGTCCGGCACTTCAACGGGGGCGTTACCCCGGCCACGGTGCTCGAGGTAGGCCAGTTCCAGTTCACAAAAACGGATCTCGAACAGCGGTTGAAGGTGCTGCAGTTTTATTTTCCCAACGAGAAGAACCTCGATCCGAAGCGCGACCTCATCCGGGTGTACTCCACCGCGCAGGTGCTGCTCGACCACGGTATCCCCGACTTCCGCGATCGCGTGATTCAGGAAGACAAACGGATTGATAACTCCACGCTCGACCCCACGGGGCTGGCGCGCATCAAGCGAATCTTTGCGGGCGACCTCGAGGCCTACCGGCGTATCTACATCGTGCCCGTGTTGGTGCCCCGCTTGTTCTCGGATTTTGCCGGTCGCCATTCCATTCCGCAGGCCAAGTCGCGAGCCAAGATCGAAGGCTTTTTGGAGCGGGCCACTAAGCAGCCCGCTAAGTTCGCGGCGATGGCCGATGAGGAAAAGCTAACGCGCCGAAAGCTGCTCGTATCGGAAGAGAAAGGGGTTCGGTTGGCCGAGACGAAGGCCAATCCCGCGGTCGACGTCTCGCCGGGGGCGAATGACGTGCCCGGAGTGCTGCTCCAGAAATGGAATGCGGACGTCAAAGTCAGCGAACAGAAACAGGCCGAAACCTGGGTTCGTCGCTATGCTCCGGCGTTGAAGCCCGGAGAGGTAAGCCCCGGTCGAGTCGATCACGGAAACTCGTGGCTCGGGATCAAATTTCTGGGGGCGGACCGTAAGACCAAAGAGCTCATTTTCGACTCGGTGGTAGTGCCGAAAGACGACACCGGTCCGTGGCAGGCGGAGCAAGAGGCCAAGGTGGCGGTCAAAGATCACACTGCGAAGTAGCTCAGCGCCGCGTGCGGACCAGCCCTAGCTTTTCCCGGCGGGAGTTCCACGCGAGGAAACCAAGCGATAGGAAGAGGGCCAGGTAAAACGGGTTCACCCATTCCGGCAGTTCGGGAATGGCGACCGGCGGGCAGCATTGAAAGAGCGTGCCGTCCTGGTTGAACGAAACGTCGTGGCAGTTTTCCTGCGGGCAATCGACGTTGCAGGTGGGCTCCAGGTAGTCCGGGGGTGCGCAGCCGTCTTCGGCCATCGCACCGAGCGAGAAGGACAAAGCCAAAACGACGACAACTCTGCCCAGCCATTTCACGGTCACGCCCGATCCCCCACTACTGCCGCCACGGGGCGTGGGCGGAAACGGTAGACCGCCCACAGAAACAGCGTGATGCCGATCAGATAAAACGTGACGCCAACGCCGGAGTGGAAAAGCGCGCGCAGCTGCTGTTCCGGGCCGCGGCCGAGCCCCGAGCGGCTCATCGTTACCGAGAAAGCGAAGAAGGCTACGATACGGGCCACGTTTAGCGAGAACATGAAAAGCACCCCGGCCGCGTAGGCGGCCATACGGCGCTTCAGCGAGAGGCGGCCTTGATCGAAGCCCCACGTCAGCGTGAAAGCGAACAAGAAGAGGAAAATCCCCTCGAGTCCCGAACACGGTTTCATTAGCCGCGCCGTCAGCACTTTGTGCTGCAGAAACAGCGTTTGCCCCATGTGGTACTTCACGTCCAAACCCATCAAGTTCAACGCCCAGGTAACGCACACGCCCACCCAGGTGGCGAGATGCTTCCAGTAGTACTCGATGATGAACGGATAAGAGGTAAGGCAGAGAATGCCCATCAGCACCGCCAGCGTAGGGCGATGGTTGGCTTCGTAACGCACTTTCCATTGCGCCACGGGTACCCAAACGAAAAGGCTGGAGAAAAGCGTGACCGCAAAGAAGGTCAGAAGCAAAAATGCCGATAGGCGAGGGCTCGACGACACGGTGAAGGTGTCGAAGAAACTCATGTGCAGCGTGAACAGCGCCACCACCGCCGCGTGAAAAAGCACGCCAGTCTTTTGAAACGAAAGCTCGAACGTCGCGGTCTTATGGTAGAGCCAAAACAAAACGCCAACGCCCAGAGCAATTCCGGGAAGTACGTCAGTCTGATGAAACCCCAAAACCAGCGTGTTCGGTCCCAGAATTTCGTGCCAAGCAAAGCGCACGAAAATAGACTCGATCACGGGAAGCAAAAAGACAGCAAGTGCTTGAAAAACTACACTCTGTTTGAAGTGTGTTGGTGCGGTCATGTGAAGTCTGAGTAAATCTATCAGAACTCCCATGAGTGGGAA
The DNA here is from genome assembly GCA_041736915.1 of Bdellovibrionota bacterium. Classification (GTDB taxonomy): domain Bacteria; phylum Bdellovibrionota; class FAC87; order UBA2466; family UBA2466; genus JBGSST01. The sequence goes on along the minus strand of JBGSST010000407.1, from coordinate 7,366 downwards.
ATTTTTCTAACGAAAGCGAAAATTTATTTTTAGTCGTCGAGCCAGCCCAACATCGTCTCGCAGCTCGCACGGCGCCCCGTGTAACCGGGTAAATGACTTGCCTGGTCAGTGCGACAAAGCTTCAGCGCTTCGTCCAAGGCGCTTTGCCACCTTGCCGCCGAGGGGTTTGCGGGAAGGTGAATGTGCTCCCGAAAAAATTCAGCCCACCGGAATTCCTGAAAGGGCGTTTTCAATTCTTTGTAGCCGGCACACTTGCGTACGAAATATGCCAAGCTGCGGTACGGATCGTTCTTTAGCCCGGCGACCGTCTTCGGAAGTTCGGACGGCGTGATGTCGTTGCCGTGCTGGTCTTTGAGGTACACCAGCTTTTTCTGTTTCATCTTCGCCCAGAACTCGGCGGACGAGAGGTCGGAGAAGTCGTGAAGAATCTCTACCCACATATTGCTGCTGCCGTATTTATGTAAGGCACGGGCGAAGTGGTGACCATCGACGAGGTAAAGGACATCGTTCGGACCGACCACCGCTTTGCCGGCTTTCTTCTGTTTGTACGCGGCGAGGACATCGTCTTCGTCACGCTCCGCAATCTCGTCCAGCTTGAGATCGACCTCTTTGAATCCAACGGAAGACTGCGTAACGCGTACGGACCCGATCTCCACCTTATATAGGTAGCCAACGTCGTAGTCCTTACCGAACGAGCAGAATGGTAAGGCCGCCAAAATGAGAAGTAGCGCCTTGATGATCACTAGAGTTCCTAAAACCTGGAGGCCGCAAAGTAGCCAAGCGAGCAACGGGATGCCAGCCTTTTCTCCTTTAGTAGTTGGTTACGGCGCACGGCGCCGCAGGTTGCAGGTGACAGTTTACGGCAGGGCGAATACGGTAGCGCACTTAACTCAATGAAAATGCTGGCGCTTATTCTATTGGTTGGTCTGGTGATGGGTACCCCCGCGCTTTCGGCGGAGAACGGGTTCGAGGCGTTCGCTAAACAGGTCAAACCCGGCGTCTATAACAACTTCTTCTTCTACAACAAAGAAAATGGGGCCTGGGAGCAGACGACCATTACGCTGACCTATTTCGAGAATCTGATTCAGCCGTTCTTAGAGTGGGAGCTTGGCGATAAGGCGCGGTTCCGCGGCGGCGCGGGAATGCTCGTCGGGATCAATCAGGAAGAAAAGATCCGCAAAGCCTACCCCTACATTCAGAGCCGGATATTTCTTGGCGGCACCGACACCCTAGACCTCGGAAGCCTAGATAGCCCTCACGATTTCCCCGGGCCGATCTTAGATCCTCTCATCCAGATGACGCCGAACATCCGGCTCGGGGACAGCACGCAGGTGCCGATCAACTACGAAAGTTTCCCCTACACCGGCAAACATTCGCACGGCATGTACGAGTACGGCGTCGCGTACCGGTGGGACTGGCCAAAAAGTATAAGCGACAAAGGGGGCGAGCCCGGCGACTCGCGGGGCGAGCTGTACATGAACTGGCAGCTGCCCGACACCACGAACCACCGCGAGCGTTTCGACATCGGCTTTTCGCTGCGCAAACCTCTGCTCGGTTTGCCCTGGTACGTCGCGGCCCACTACTGGCACAACGGCGGCCACGAAAATCCGCACCCGGTGGAGATCACCGAGAACTACACCGCCGCCTTCGGCCTGCGGAACGATACCTTTAATTTGTTGGCGCTGGGCTCGATGTTCATTCCCGATCGCAGCAAGGCGAACCTGAATAAAAATGGTCTCGCGCTCTATGCCGATTACCGGTTGATGTGGGGGCAGTGGTTTTTCCAGCCGATGGTTTTCATCTCCGATGAGCTGCGGAATAAGGCCAATCAGTACATCTCGATTGAAGGCGACCCGTTTTTTCGCGTGCCGTTCTACGCGGGGGTCAACTTCGGAACGCAGTGGGAGTTGTGGAAAAACTGTCTACTAGAGCTGCGGTTCGTGAACGGTTTTTTTCAGCGTTTGGCCTCCGACGGGTTCAAGCCGACCAAAGCCCGCTACGACCAGATGCTCCGTTTTCAGATTCAATACGTATTCGGAAAGGATTAACCGATGCTCCGGTTTCTGCTGCTCGTTTCGTGCTTCACCGCCGTATCCGTTCACGCCGCCTACGAAGACAAGATATTCGACGACATCAAGGAGACCGAGACGTTTTCCCTCCATTCGCGCGGCCTAATCTCGTACGGGTTTCACAGCAACACGGTTCACCTACGCCACTTTTTTCTGCGCGCAAGCTATCAGCGTGAAGAGGCCGTTCAGTTCTTCGCGACACTCAATGGCTATGCCGACACGCACGAGCCCACGATCGCTTACACGTACGCGCTAAACAATGTGAGTCTTTACGACTACGGATTCATCTATCGCTTTCTGGGCGGCTTTTTCGTTTCGCCGCGCGCCGCCGCGGTCTACCGCGAGGACTTAGAAACTTTTATGGCGATGCCGGCTTATATCTACGGCAGCCCCGCGGAGTTCGATCCGGTTACCAATTACCTCGTGATGCACAAGTCGGCCCCGGGCATTCGCTTCGGTTACGGCACCGATCGCTGGGAGGTGGGCTACTCGCAAGGCGACTACCGCCACAGCATTCCCAGCGGGCTGATGGCGAAGGTGAAGTTCGACGACTTTTACCTGCGTGCGGTGACCCTGGCCGAGTACACCAACGAGGCCATCTTCGACCGCAGCTCGCTCGTCCGAAAAGTGCAGCTGAGCGGCGCGGGCAAGCTCGTGCTGACGCCGAAGATCACGCTCGGACTTTTGGGCGAGGTGACCTATCTCGACAATGGAAAATGGCGCCTGCGCGCGGAGCAGGCGATGGAACACTTCGGAATGACCTTGGGGCTACGCGAGCTATGGATCAACGGCGGCGAGTTCGTCATGGAAGTCAGCCTCAAGCGCCGAGTTGCGGACATGGTCGCGATTGGCGCACAGTATGCCTCGAACGGGTCTTGGTATCTTGTCGGAAACATAGACTTCTAAGCCGCATTGGCTTATTAACACACCGCTCCCATATTTGATTTAAATGAGGTTAGCGGAGATCAGAATGAAGGCCTTCAGCATCGCCATATCCTTATCGATTTTCGCCAGTTACGCGCTGGCCTGCACCACTATTCATCTTCCGGCGAACGGGGAGAAATGGGTGCTCAAGAGCTACGACTGGCACCAGGCGCACATGTCGGCCTTCATGAACCCGAGCGGGCTCAAGAAGAAGGCCTTTCACCTAAAGCCCTTAAGCCTTGCCACCTGGAAGTCGAAGTACGCCAGCCTCACCTTCAACCAGCACGGCCGCGAGCTGCCGTTGGGCGGAATCAACGCCGCCGGCCTAGCCATCGAGATCATGTGGCTGAATGGGTCGGAGTACCCAGCGCCCGTAGGTGACCAGGAGACGGTCAACGAACTTCAGTGGATTCAGTACCACCTGGACCAGTTCTCTACGGTGCAAGAGGTGGTCGAGAGCGCCAAGAAGCTCGCCGTGGCCTCAATCTACGCCAAAGTGCATTTTCTGGTTTGCGACGTGTTCGGCGAGTGCGCGGCGGTCGAGTTCTTGAAGGGCAAACCGGTAATCCATACCGGCGCCAACCTGCCGTTTCCCGTGCTCACAAATGACACGTACAGCGATTCGGCGTCCTACACAAAACAGTTTACCCAGTTCGGCGGATCGTTAGCCGAGGTGCCGAAGGGCACGGGCTCGCTCGAGCGGTTCGCGCGCGGCGCGATCGCCAGCCAAAACCTGACTGACTCGTACAACACCATTACCTCAGTGTTCGCCCTTCTGAAGAACGTGGGCCAGGGCGATTACACCAAGCTCAACGTGGCTTACGATCGCAAGTACGCCAAAGTTTACTTCCGTACTTTCGTGCGGCCGAGCATCAAGTCGCTCGATCTTTCCGGAGACTTTTTTACCTCCTGCGCGAAGCCCGCGAAGGTGCTCAACCTGAACCACTCGATCGAAGGGGACGTGACGACGAAGTTCGAGGACTACACGACGGCTTACAACCAGAAGCTCGTGGAAGACGGGCTTTCGGAGCTAGCTGGCCTATTGCCCGAAGGGGCGATGAAGAAGGTCGCTAAATACCCCGACTCCTTCACCTGCGAAGAGTAATCACACCAGCTTCAGGAACTTGAGCGCCGACTTTTCCCAGGCGCCCTTGAAGCGCTCTTCAGGCACGGTCACGGCCTGGCGCAGCTTTCCCGTTTGCAGCGTTTTGGCGTTACGGGCGGGCATCTCATTCCACAGCGCCTTGGCACCGCCGGGCATGCCGCTTTCCATTCCGGCCAACGCGCGGGCGTAACCCACCGTTTCGGGCAGGCGGACCCAGCCGTCGACCAGCGCCTCCGCGACGTCCCCTTTTTCCGCGGCGGTCAGCTCTTTGGAGAGGGCAATGCTTCGTCCCCATTCGAATAGAAACGGCGCGATGGGCAGCAAGAACTTCTCGCTGCGGCGCAGGCACCGCGGTACCCGCAGGGCGAAGTGGCGGTGGTTCTCGGCCGCCATGTACGCTTTGTTCAGCTCCCCGGCCTCACGCAGCTCTTCGGGCATGCCCGGCACCATCTCGTGGCCGGCGTTGAACACGAGCGAGCGTAGCTCGTCGTCGGGCTTTAGCTCCCAGATGTCGATCACGCGATCGAGGTCGCCCAGGTTGTGGGCGATTACGGTGGCCACCGCGTGCAGGCCGATGCCGTCCCGGGCGGTGCGGAATTCTTTGTACGCTTTGGCCTCGCGTAAAATCTCATTCACGATCCGACGACAAAGTTCGGTGGCCAGCTCCGGGTTGTGGCGGTTGGCGGCGTTGGCCGCCGCCGCGGTGGAAAACCATTCCCCCTGGTGGCCGCACATCACCTCGCCCGATGCCGGCGATACCACGGTCCGCGTCGTTACGCGGTGAAAGTCCCAGCTTAGCGACTCGAGCACGGTCTCGGCCATCTGCTGACGGATTTCCGAGGAGATGGGCGGCTGCCACAGCTTGAAACGGATATGCACGTCCACGTCGGTGGGCACGAAGGTGGCCACGGTCGCGTGGTGGCTGGCTAAGGCGAAGCGGTAGTATTCGCCGAGCTCCATTTCGCCGTCACCCATTTCCCCGTTGAGCCGTCTCTGTTCGTACGAACGGAGCAGCTCCAGATGCGTTTCCTTTTCCTGAAACGAAGTCGTGGGATCGAAAAGAAAGGGGGCCGTATTTTTCACCTGATCCATCAGGATGGGAAAGCGAATTCCGCGGGGACGGGCGTGCGTAGGCTCGGCCGCCTCGGGGGTTTCGGAGTGCGGCAACGGGATGTCGGTGGTTTCCGCCATTACAGCAACATCGTCAGCCCTTCCACTTTGTGGAGGGCGATTAGGGCGTCGTGCACCGCCTGCGCATTTACCACGCGGGCCTCGACGGTAATGGAGACGTGCTTGCCGCCACTAGACTGGCGAACGCTCATCACGCGGGCCCCTTTACTGTGGGGTTCCAACGCGGTGAGGATGGCGGCTTCCTGCAGCACGCCGGTGGTTCCCACCACTTTAAAAGTGTAAGGCCCGGGAAAACTATGGGTGTCCGTCAATAGCTCTAGCGGTGGTAGATGCACGGGCCAGGGTCTACCACAAAATGGGGGGAAAGGTGTAGAAGTTGGGTATGGCACACGACAAGAAACACGACGACAAATACTGGAAAGAAAAGCTCTCCGCACAGCAGTACGAAATTCTGCGCAACAAGGGTACGGAGCGGGCGTTCACGGGGGAGTACACCGATACGGAGACCCCGGGGGAGTACCTCTGCGCGGCCTGCAACGCCACCCTGTTTCGGTCCGACGAAAAGTTCCATTCCGGCTGCGGCTGGCCCTCTTTTTACGAGAAGGCGCCGGAGGGTGGGGTGGAGGAACACCGGGATTTGAGCCACGGAATGGTGCGCACCGAGGTGACCTGCCAAAACTGCGGCGGGCATCTGGGACACGTGTTCGATGACGGCCCCCGACCCACGGGAAAGCGGTACTGCATTAATTCCGCATCCTTGAAACTGAAGCCAAAGGCGTAGACAATCGGCCCAATTTTTTGAAACGGTTTCTAAAATTTTCAACGTGTTGAAGGGGTAGTTATGCCGAAGTGGGCTAAAAAACTGTTGATCGGGCTGGGCGCTTTTCTGGGCTTGCTGCTCGTGGCCATCGTGATTCTTCCGTTCGTGATCGACGTGGATAAGTTTCGTCCCGACATCATCAAGATCGCGAACGAGAACCTCAACGGGAAGCTCGAGCTAGGAAAATTAAAGCTTAGCCTCTGGGGAAAGATCAAAGTCGAGGTCGACGGTTTTCAAGTGACCGACGCCAAAGGGCAAGAGGTGGCCAGCTCGAAAGACGTATACTTCCACGTGCCGGTCTCTTCTCTATTTTCCGGTAGCCCCATACTCACCTTCCGCACCAACCGCCCCACCATTCGCGTCGTAAAGGACAAGCAGGGCAAGCTCAACGTGATGTCCCTCGTGAAAACGAAGAAAGACGCCGCCGCCGCCGCAGCGGAAGCACCGAAGGAGCCGGAGGCCAAAGCCAATTTACCGGCGATTGTGTCGCGAGCCTCTCTCGGTATTGAAATGATCGACGCCCAGCTCTCGTATACCGATGAGCTGACGAAGCTGGTTTCGGAAGTAAAGGATTTGAACGTTCGGGTGGCCAGCCTCTCTCTCTCCAAACCAACCGACTTCGAAGTGTGGGCTTCGCTCGACACGCGCATGGGCAAAACGCTCGCGGTGAAGGGGCCGGCGAAGATGAACGGAAAGTTCGTACCCAAGTTCAAGGGGTCCGACTTCGAACAGGGCACGCTCTACATCAAAGCCGACATGGACGGAGTAGGCATCTCGATGCCCGGCATGTTCGAAAAGAAAGCCGGCCTCGCCACCAATGCCGAGGTGGGCGTGCGCGTTACGCCGGCCGAAGCGGATCTCGAGTACGTGAAGGCCAACTTCTTCAACGTTCACGTCGACGGCAAAGGTAAGGTCACGGGTCTCGATACGACCCCCACGATGGCTTTGAATTTGAAGTCGAACACCATCGATCTCAAACCGTGGTCCGAGCTTTTGCCGATGTTGAAGGCTTACGAACTGGCGGGTTCCGCCGGCTTCGACGCCGACCTTTCGGGCACCGCCGAGGCGCCCCAGTACCGCGCGAGTGCCTTCGTGAAGGAGCTCACGGCAAAAGCGCCCAACCTGAAAACGCAGCCCCGCTTCGACGGCGAAGTGAAGGTCGTGACCGATAAGGTCGAGAATGCTTTGCTCACGATGAAGGCTCCGGGCAACGATCTCAAAGTAACCGCCAAGGTCGATAGCTTTACGAAGCCGAAGATTCAAATTGCCGCGACCTCCACGGGCATGGATCTCGATCAGCTGATCGAATTTCCGCCC
>JBGSST010000406.1:0-11120 GCA_041736915.1 Bdellovibrionota bacterium | reverse complement strand
GACGAGAGCGAAGACGACGATTCGTGGCCGCCGGCTGCTCCAACGCCGGCTCCGCGGAGCGACGTCAGCGCCCGGACCTCCGCCGGTCCGGTCGAAGATTTCTTCGAGGTCAGCCCCGGCATGGGGGCGCTGCCCGAGATCACCGCCGCCGAGCGTGAAGTTCGCGCGAAAGAGGCCCAAGACGCCTGGCCGGGTGGATTTTCCCTCAACACGGAGCCCCACATGGACGACGTGCCGGGTGACGCCTGGCCGGCGAAAGCGCCCGAGGCCGAGAAAGACGTTCCGGCGCCATACGTACCGCTCGACATGCGGGGGGCCGAAACGGCCGCCGAAATTTTCGAGTCGGATGAAGGGCCGGAGGGGGACGAGTTCCTCACCCGCGATGTGAAGATCGAAGAGCTGCTCGGAGTCGATCCCAAGACCGAAGCCGAGGCGTTTCAGATTGAGCACGTTTCGGAGATCTTTCCGGGCGACGAGGGCGAGCGGGCGCCGGAGATCACCACCGCGACGTTGGGTGACCTGTATTACTCGCAGGAGCAGTTCGATAAGGCCTTGCAGATATACGAAAAGATCGCGGCCGTGAGGCCCAGCCCCGAGATTGAAAAGAAGATTCAAAACTGCCGGGTACGGTTGGGGGTCGATCACGACGCTCTGGTGCGGATGCGGCAGATCAAGGCGCTCAAAGGGATGCTGACCAAGGTGAAAGACCCCGAAGAAGCCCCGGTTCTCTCTCGGGTGGACGAAACCAAATCTACTTGAGTTTGATGCGGAAATCGGCGACAACGGGCGCACTTTAATTTTTAGTTAAAAGGGTCAGTCATGTACGAGACGTCGGACTTCAAGCGTGGTTTATTCATCGAATTCGAAGGCACCCCCTTCCAAATTTACGAATTTCAGCACGTGAAGCCGGGCAAAGGTAACTCCTTCACCCGCACTAAATTGCGCAACCTCATCAACGGTAACTTGCTGGAAAAGACCTTCAAGTCCGGCGAAAAAGTGGGCGAGCCGGAGCTCGAGCGCAAGGGAATGCAGTACTTGTACACCGACAATAACGGTTACCAGTTCATGGACATGACCTCGTTCGACCAGATTCAACTCGACGAGAAAAATGTCGGCGACAAGAAACATTACCTCATCGAGAACCTCGAGATCGAAGTGCTGTACTTCAAGGGTAAGCCCATCGAAATTTCGTTGCCCACTTTCGTAAACCTTACGGTCGAGTACACCGAGCCCGGCATCAAGGGCGATACGGTATCGGGCGGCGGCGGCAAGCCGGCCACGATGCACACCGGTTTAAAGACCAGCGTTCCTCTGCACGTCGCCCGCGGTGATGTGCTGAAGATTGACACTCGCACCGGCGAGTACGTCGAAAAAGTTAAGTAAGCAGTCCGTTCCACACATTCAACGTTAAGCAGTTCCACCATTCACATAGGGAATCGTCATGCCTTCCAAAAAAGGTAGCGCCGAAGTCCGTAAGGTCGATCCCGCGCGTGCGCGCGTGGCGGCCTCGCGGATGGCCGATGCCGCGCGGGCTGCTCTGAAGGAAAACAAGCTCGACGAAGCGAAGAAGCTCGTCGAGGATGCTCTGTCACTCGTGGAGGACTCGCCCCGTCTTCATATCTTTCAGGCCAAGGTGCTCGCCACCATGGCTAACGAGGAAGGCGCGAAAGTGGCCGCCCGCAACGCCTATGATTGGGTCTACCGCAAGCCCGAGCGGTACAACGATTACCGAGCTTACCTGGAAAAAGAGCTCGCCGATTTTCCGCAGGTGAAAGAGGCCTTTTTCGCGCGGGGTCAAGAGTACGAGCGCGAGCGCGCCGAAAAGGCGGTCGAAAAAGCCAAGGCCGCGCGCGCGAAGGGTGACCTGCCGAGTGCCATGCGATGTTATCTCGAAGCGCTGGGCACGCGGTTTCAAGACGGGCCGGCCTTGTCGGGCGTGGAAAGAATTTTGAAGGAAAATAGCGACGAGCGGGGCCTGCGTTACCTCGATAGCTTTCGCCAAGGGCAGCTCTCGCGCAAGGACCTCATCACGCTCGTGACCCCCGACGAAGGGGCGGCCGGAGAGCAAGTGCCCGAGCCCGAGGAGCTGGATTTGGATAAGGGGCCGGAGAAGACGCTAAGCGATCTCGTGGCCGACGTGGAGCGCGAGCTAAATGGGGCGGGCGGCGGCGATGCGGCGGCGGGTCCTGCCCAGGCCGTTCCCAAGGACTTCGAGGCGTTCCGTCGTAAAGCGGATCGCCAGATTGAAAACGACTCACGCGCCCGCATCGATTTGGCGATCGGCTACTTCGAGATGGGGCTTATCGACGTGGCGTGCGAAGAGCTACGCGCCGTCCGCGAATCCGATGAGCGTTTCGTAAAGGCGCGCTGCCTGCTTGGTGAGTTCTTGCTCAAGACGGAAAAGCCGTTATTCGCACTGCAGGCCTTTCAGGAGTGCCTGCGTGATGTTCGAGTGGATGCGGAGGAAGAGAAGACCGTTCGCTACTCGCTCGCCAAAACCTACGTGCGCTTGGGCGACTGGCCTCGCGCCTTGACCGAGATTGAGGCGCTCGAGCGCCGCGACCGCAACTACCGTGACCTCCGTTTTTTGAAGAGCCAGGTACAAGATGCCCTGGTGGCCGCGCAGGACTCGGGCTCCGCGAAAAGGGAAAAGTAATCTAACTTATGCGACGTTTTTTATTCGGACTGGCGCTTACCTTGATCACGGCCTACGTGCTTTTGCACGTGGTGCTGGGGTCGACGCCCGTTCAGCGTCGCGTGATCAGCGAAATGCGTGCCCAGTTAAAGACGCTGGGGCTCGATCTGAAGATCGAAAGCATCGAGTTTTCGGCACTCTTTCCTCGCATCTACCTGAACCGCGTGACCGTGCTGGCCTCCGACGAAGGCAAGTTCAAGGGGCTACCGGCGATCACCATCGACAAGATCAAGTTCGAGTTCCAGCCGCTGGCGTTACTCGTGCGCGAGGTGCAGGTTACCGAACTTTCATTTTTTCATCCCGTATTTGTCGTTAGTAACGTGCAGCACTGGATTCCGATCTTTCAACGCGAGTTCGGGGGGAACAATAAAAAGAAAACCGTCACCACACCTATTCCCTTCCGCATCAATATCAAAAAGGTCGGTCTCGTCGACGCGCTGATGGATCTAAAGTCCGCTTCACCCGCGTGGGCCTTCACGTCGAATAGCCTTACCTTTTACTTTATGAACTCTTCCGCCAGCCAGTACACGATTCAGGCGGAGCTCAAGAATGCCGCCGGCCGTTACGAGAATTCTGATCTGAAGCTAAACCGTTTCGATCTCGACGTCGACGTTTCGGCCAAAAGCTTTCGTTTGAACCGCCTGCTCGTCGAGGGCGAGAGCTTCAATCTGACCACTACCGGGGTTAGCTCGCTCGATATACTCACGCAGAAAAGAATCCCGGCTTCCAGCGCGCTCGCAATCGACTACGAGGGGGAAGTGGCGTGGCTCAACCGAATCGGATTGCTTGGCCAGCTACCGGAGCTATCGGGGGCAATTGGGCTGCACGTGAAGGCCAAGACTGACGACAAGCTCATCTCGACCTCGGGCAATCTTACCTACAAAGAGGTGGTGGTTGACGGGTACCGTATCGGTACGGGCCGCATGCAGTTTGAAAGCGACCCGAAGAACGTGCTGCACCTGAAAGAGGTGTCGCTGAACTGGGCCAACGGCGAGCTGGCCTCAAAGGACCTCTCCATCGGCCTCACTAGCCCCTATCCGATCGCCGGTAAGCTCAAGGCCAGAGGGATGTCGCTCAAGGCGTTGCTCGCCGACGTACGCACCCCGAACGCCCCAGCCGACATGCGAATTGACGGTGAGGTCAACGTTCGCGGTGGCTTCGTGCCATTTGAGATCGTAACTGAGATCGACACTCAGATCGCCAACCTCTACGTGGCGGAATCCGATCCCAAGAATAACTCGATCGATATCCCCGGCGGCACGGTGAAGGGCACGCTGAGCTTTTACCCCGACCGCATGGCGTTCGATGATGTGGTCGAGGTGCTGGGCGGTACGGCCGAGGTCAAAGGGCACTTGGGTTTCCACAAGAATCCCACCGAACTTACGATGAAGGCGACGAACCTGTCGTTCAACGAGCTCAAGCACATCTCCAATTTGCAGGTGCGGGGCCTCATTCCCACGCTCGAAGCGTCGCTGACTCACACTACGCAAGGCGTGCGCATTGCGGGAGACTTCACCACCACCGGGGCGGAGCTCGAAAGCGTTAGGCTCGGCGACGTACAGGGACAGGTGCATTTCGAAAGCGGGCTACTCACCTTCGACAACCTCGTAATGGCGTCGAATGAGCCGATTTTAGGGCGCGGCTACGTCGATTTTTCTCCTGAGAAAACGCACTACAAGTTTCAGGCGGAAGTAAAACGCGCGGAGCTTGCGCGGGTCTTCAAAGTGTTTCCCGAGGGGATTCTTCCGTTCCCCGCACCGACGGGGGGTGAGCTTTCGGGTCGCGTCTTCATTGAGGGCGGCCGCGGCGGGGAGGGGCTAGAGATTGAGGCAGCGGGGCAGGCCAAAGATTTTCAGTGGTACGGCGAGCACTGGCACGGAGCCAACTTCTCGACCAACTTCCGACCAAAACACACTTCGCTCCGTCGCATCCTGCTCTTCAAACGCACTGGCGCCTTGCAGGTAAACGGCACGCTCGATGACGGTGAGACCGATCTGCACATCCGTAGCCACAGCCTGCGTCTGGAAGAGTTTTCGCGTTTCAAAGGCACGTCACTTTCCGGCGAGATTTTGGGCGACGTGCATTTCAAAATGAAGCAGGGGTTGCTGAACTACGCAGGCGGGAAACTGCAGGCCAAGAAGTTTACGTTTCGCAGCGCCGAGATCCCCGAATGGAATTTGAACATGGCGAGCGACGACAAGCTCATCCGTTCCACTTTCGCGACGAGCGATGGCAGCCTCACCGGCAGCTACCGCCACCCCCTCGTGAAGCAGGGGGATGGCGAGCTTGGGCTCAACTTCATTCGCTTCGATGGGCTGCCGTGGCTTTCCGCTTTTCTCGGCGTAGACCTCGACACGTTTCAGGAGATGCGAATCGGTGGGCGTGTCGACCTGACCGGCTCCCTCGATAAGTGGGGACAGCTTCGCGGCGGCGCCAAGCTCGATACCCTGCGCATGGGGCTGCGCAACGGCGTTCTCGAGAACAAGACCCCGATCGAGATCTCGACCTCGGCCGGCGAGTTCCGCGTGGCGCCCTTCCGGCTCGAGGGCGGCGAAAGCCAGTTTAGCGGCGACTGGGTGTGGTCCAGTAGCGGGGCCTGGTCGGGGAAACTCGACGGCCGCTCCGACGTGGCGGTGCTGCGCCCATTCTTGCCGTTCGTGGAGTCGGCCTCGGGTAAGCTGCTCTTCGGCGTGCGGGCCACGGGTTCGGCGGCTAAACGGGATTTCCTCGGCAACGCCCGCATCGAAAACGGAAACCTTCGCTTCAAGGGAATGGCCGACGAGCTAAAATCCCTCGACGCCCAGCTGACCTTAAGCAAAAGCGCCATCAATTTCGATCGCTTCGAGGCCACGGTGAACGGCGGTCGGCTAAACGCCGGCGGCGACATCGGTATGGACCTGTTCAGCGATTTTGTGCCGCGGCTTCAGATGACCGCCGATCGCGTCCTGCTTAACTTCATGGACGGGAATCTGAACACCCTGGTTACCGGCAATTTTTCTTTCAGCGGAAAAGGGGCCCCGTACCTCATCAAGGGCACCTGCGATCTCGTGGAGGCGAATCTTTTGAAGCTGGAAGCCGCCCCCAGCGGACCGCTGCGCCAGGAAAAGCCCGTGTTCAACTACGATATCGAGTGCCAGTCCAACGGCGGCGCGTACGTGAAAACCGATCTTTTGAACGCCGAGTTCAAGGGCGACTTCCACCTAGTGGGCCGCGACACGGCGATGGGCTTGCTCGGCGCGACCGAACTCGTTGAAGGCTCGTTGCTCTTTCGCGAAACCAAATTCGTGTTGACCAGCGGGGTAGTGAAATTCGAGAGCGAATCTCGCATTGCCCCCCGCTTCAACCTTGCCGGTAACACGCGCATCCGAGAAGAGAACACGTCGAATCCGGCCGAGTACGAGGTGGCACTACTCACCTACGGCGTGCCCGAAGACTACCGCATCCGCTTGACCTCTTCGCCGGCGCTCACCGAGCCGGAAATCATCTCGCTGCTCGTGCTGGGCTTTACCGGGCGGGGAAACCAGGAAGGCAGCTTTATGGATCTGGGGTCCGCCGTGATGGGGCAGATACCTTTGCAATCAAAAATCCAAGGTAGCCTCGGGTTCGATATCAAAGTGAAGTCGCGCAACCAGTCGCAGTCCTCCAGCATTAGTTCGGCCGCCGGAAGTGGCGAAGTCACCGGCACTACGACTCCGAGCGTCGTCATTCAGAAGGACATTACGAGAAAGACGCGACTCTCGGTTTCGAGTACTCTAGACACAGCGCCTACACGTGAGTTCCGTGTAGAACAATTGTTGAATGATAATCTATCGATCAATGCCACGACGACGGACAGCACCAAGAATACGTCCGCCACGACTACACCCCAGTCGTCGCAGTCGTATGGCGTCGACTTCCGCTACCGCTTCACCTTCGAGTAGCCCTTTCCTTCGTCTTTTTCTGACCCTCGTTTTAGCCCTGTGGCTGAGGCCCGCCGGTGCCGCCCCGTCGGCCAAGGACCTGGCCCAGAAAACGATCGTCGCCGTTTCCGCGCCGGCCTTCAGTCCCGAAGAAAAAAGAGTTTTGATGAACGAGCTCGGTATCACCGTGGGCAGTGCGCTCGATATGGGCCGCGCCGAGGCCGGCATTCGTTCACTCGTGCGCAAAGGGCGGATGCAGAGCGTATTTCTCGAGGCCGAAACGGAAGGCTCCGGTATTCGCCTGGTGCTCAACGGCAATCGAGTGCGCGTGCTGAAGGGGTGGGACTTCGAGATCGACGACGATCGCCTGGTGCGGGCTATCCGCCAACGACTGCGCTGGAGCGAGGGAATGGTTTTCGACTCTCGCCACGTCGAGTCCTGGCGAACGGAGATCTTGAACGCACTGTCCGCCGCGGGTTACGAAGCGGCCCAGGTGCGATTCGATTTCGAGGAAGAGGAAGGGGAGCCCAAGCCCACCACCATTCGCGTAAGGTCGATCCTAGGCGCTCCGACTCGCATCTCGCGCATCGAGTGGCACGGCGTGCCCGCGGAGCTAAAGGCCGGACTCGAATCACGCGTAAAGGTGAAAGAGGGCGGAATCCTCCGCCGCGTCGATCTGGAGGCGAGCCAGACCGAGATCGAGACCTACCTGCGCGACAACGGGTACCCCGAGTCGAAGGTGGTGCTACAGACGGCGAAGGACAATGAAAACGACGGCCGTCGCGTTTCGATTAAGCTATCGCTCGGCGGAAAGTACCTCATCACCTTCTTCGGCAACGAGGTCTACAATGACTTCGCGCTGCGGTCCTGGATTCGTACGGAGCAGGTTGGAAATGACTTAGGGCTGCGCATCCGTGGTGTGCTGGAGAAAAAGTATCGCGAGGTGGGTTACGCCTTCGTGAAGGTGGAGGTCGTTCAGCGCGAGGTCGGGGCTTCGGGGGCCAAGCTCACCGAGTTCCGCATCACGGAGGGGCCGCGCGTGCGGCTGGACTCCATCAAGATCACCTCGCGCGACCTCATCGGCAACGATGCCCCCATCGACGTTTTCGAAAGCGTAGAGCACGGTGTACTGCGCAGTGGATTTTTCTGGGAAGAAGGCTTGAAAGAAACGATGGTGGATTTTCGCGCCGAGATTCAGCGGCGCGGGTACCTAAACCCCATTATCTCCGATCCGAAATGGTTTTTCTCCGAGGACAAAAAAGGGGTGCGCATCCTTTTCGACCTGGATCTCGGCCGGCAGACCCAGATGGGGTCGTTAGAGATTGTCGGGCTCACCGCCATAACGCAGGAAGAGGCCGGCAAAATTCTCGGCTTCGCTACGGGTACGCCGTTCAACCGCGAAACGTTGCTGACCGGACGGCGCCGTTTCGTCGAGAAGCTTCGCTCCTTGGGCTACCTCGATGTGGACGTATCGCCCGGCGAGGACCAATGGGTTCAGTTTCCGGTGAACAAGAGTGTGGCCAACCTCGCCATCACCGTAAAGGAAGGCACTCAGTACCGCGTGGGCAAAATCACGATTCAGGGGCAACGCCGTACCAAGGAAGAGGTCATCGCGCGCGAGCTACGGGTAAAGGAAGGCGATCTGCTCGACCCCGAAAAGGTACGCCAATCCGAAGAAGAGATTTCCGTACTGGGGCTATTTAATCGCGTCGAGGTGAAAGACGACACGAGTACCGCCGAGCCGGGGAAGCGAAATCTCATCGTGACGGTGCGGGAGAGCGAACCGGGTTTGGGCGAGATTGGTCTGGGCGGTCTTTACGAAGACCCGCTGTTTCGTTTGCGCGCGTTTGGCGGCATAGCCTACCGAAACGTGATGGGGCTAAACCATACTATCTCCACCCGTGGTGAGCTGGCCTTACCGATCAGCCGCGACAAGTTCATTCCGTTCGTCGAGTACGGGGCGCTGCTAGGTTACCGGGCCCCGTACTTTTTGGATCTCCCGTTTGTTTTTTCGGCGCAGGTCGGCCTCGATAGCTTTCAAATCTCCGCGGTCGGCCCCAAGATCCAAACGCGCGCCCGCATCGAGGGGAAAATCGAGCGCAAGCTGTCTGACCACCTCACGTTCCTTTATCGCCTGTACCGGATTGAACGATCGACGATTGAGCTTCTCGACGACAGTGCCCCGGACAAAACGGAAAGCATCGGCTCCACGGGGCCCGGCTTCATCTTCGATTACCGAGACGACATCTTTAACCCCACCAAGGGCAGCTACCACACGCTGGACCTGGAGTTTGCCCACCCGGCGCTGCTGTCGTCCGACAACATTGGTTATTTCATGACCATCGCGCGCAACTCATTTTACGTGCCACTCGTGGGGCCGTTTAGCATGACCGTGTTTGGCGGCCTGGGTTACGCGCAATCGGTTTTCGGAAAAGGGATTTCCGCCAACCGGCTCTCGACCGATTTAGCGTTAGGCGGCCAGCCGTCCATTCGCGGTTTCGATCTGCGCGGAGTGGTCCCGCAGACTGCGTCGGGCGGAGTGCCATCTAAGACCGCCTACTGGAACGCGCGCGCTGAGCTAGCGTGCATGATCTTCAACAACTTCAGCCTCGCCGTATTCGTGGACAGCGGCCAGATCTTTCCCGAGTTAACGGCCGGCACGCAACGCACGGGCCTGGGTGGCGGCTTCCGTTACAAAACCCCGGTGGGCCCCGTGGTCATCGACGTAGCCCAGGGCTTAGGCAAAAGCGCAGGCGGCGCGCGGTTCTACTTCACGGTGGGAACGCTTTAGTCCAACCCGTCATGGCGAGGCCGTAGGCCGAAGCAATCTCGTGCGGCGAAGCCACCTCCTGGCGTCGCAAGCGCAGAAATGACGTCCCTACTAAAGATCGCGCGGCAGTTTAAGCACGCTGTAACGTAGAACAACGCGGTACGCGACGGTGGCCGACGCGGACGGCCCCGCTATCCCAGGCGAGCCAAACGCTTCGCACGTGGCAAACGATCCGACCGAAGATCCTCACTAGTCACACGTAAGGGGCAGCCCTTTGGAAAACGCTTTTGGGATAACCTCTTTTTTAGCCGTATCGTCGAGTGGGGGAAGAGCTACCTCACCGCTCGTAGTTACGTTCAACAGAACGAGCTAGAGACCGCCGGCATCATCCCCTACCAGCCGCGCACTAAATCACGCTACGGTAGGCCGCCCCCCTTTACCAACAAGCGGACGCAGAAACGCGCAGTTTCACGGCGAAGCCCCTTCCGCCTACTCCCGAATAGACTCGATCGGGTCCAGGCTCGCCGCGCGCTTCGACGGGAACCAGATGGCCACGCCGACTAGCAGACACGCCAGCACTACGATGCCGGTAAGGGAGCCCGGGCGAATTTCGATGGGAATCGTACGATCGTAGTAAAAATCAGGCAGTAGGTAGTCGGAGAAGTTACGAATGTAGACCACGAAAACGCCAAACAGCACCGTGCCCAGCAGAATACCCGCGCCACCGAGCAAAGCCCCCTGCCACAAGAACACGTTACGAATCTGCGTAGACGTGGCGCCAATTGCCTTCAGCACGCCGATATTGCGACGCTTGTGCGACACGTGCATCACGAGCGTGATCGCCACGTTCATTACCGCAATGAGGATCGCCAAGCTCAAGATGATGAACATCGCGAACTGCTCGAGCTTCAGCGATTGGAAAAGAGCGGCGTTGAACTCAGTCCAGCTCTGTAACTCCCACCCGACCGGCAGCTTGCCCTTTAGCTCCGCCTTGATCTCGTCGGCCGCATTCTCGTCGGGGCCCCACACTTGCCAACCCGAAATTCCGTTGCCCGCGCGCAAGAGATCCTGCGCGTCTTCGATAAGGAGAAAGAGGTATTGCTGATCGAACTCGTAGTGGCCCGAGGCGTAGAGCCCCGAAACCTCGTAGGTGTCGGAGCGGGGAACCATGCCGAACGCGCCTCCGCGCGCCAGCGGCGATACGAGTTTCACCTCGTCACCCACGCCCACGGCCAACCGCCGCGCCAGCTCACTGCCGAGCATCGCCTGCGGCTTCCTACTCTTTAGCGAGGGCAGCTCACCTTCGACGAGCCCCACCTTGTACCGCTGAAGGTCGTTTTCCTTTTCACCCCACACCACGGTGCCGAGCGCCCGCCGGCTGCTTTGGATGATCATCTCGCTTTCGAGATACGGAATCGCCTTGGTCACCCCGACCGCTTCGCGAATCTTTTTCTCCCACTCGGGGGCCTCCGGCACGGTTCCCGTTTCGCTCAGCGGGCGGATGAACAGGTGCGGGTAGGCATTCAAAAACTTTTCTTTGAGGCTCTTTTCGAACCCGTACATCACCGAAAGTAACGAGGCCATGGCGCCGACCCCCACGCCGATGGCGAGCCAGGCAAAGAAGGTCATCGGGGAAAGGCGACCCCGCTCGGTCCCGCGGCGCAAAAAACGCGAGCCGATGTGGAGGGAGACGGACACTCAGTACCCGCCTTCGTCCGGAAACGCGCCACCGCCGTCGCCGCCACCACCACCACCA
>JBGSST010000228.1:0-14687 GCA_041736915.1 Bdellovibrionota bacterium | reverse complement strand
CTCCGCGCCGTGACCCGGCTCCAGCACCGGCTCGTCCGGCTTCGACTTCGTTCGATGAACCGGAATTTCAGCCCCGTGACTATCGCGAGGAGCCGCTTGGCTATCCTCCGTACGGAGATGATGACGATCGCTAAAGCCATTGGCCATACTTCAACCCCACCCGACTTCGTCAGGCGGGGACCCCATTTGGCCAGAGCTTAAATAATGATCGAATTCCAAAAGAAACGTCTCGATAACGGACTGACGGTTGTGGCCGAGCGCCACCCGGCAGTCCGTTCTCTTTGTGCGGCGGTGTGGGCGAACGTGGGCAGCGGGTCAGACCCAAAGGCCCGGCCCGGCATTAGCCATTTCATCGAACACATGGTCTTCAAGGGGACCAAGAAGCGGAGCCCACTGGAGATTGCCGTGGCGCTGGAATCGCGCGGCGGGGAGCTCAACGCGTTCACCGATCGCGAGATGACCTGCTACCACGCGTTTTCGTTGAGCGAGGATCTTCCGCTGGTTCTGGATGTGTTGAGCGATCTTTGTCTGTCGCCCGCCTTTCCGGTGGAGCAGATCGAGAAAGAGCGGCACGTTCTTTTGCAGGAGTTAGCGCAGATCGAAGACTCGCCCGAGGAGGTTTTGGGCGACATGTTCTTCGAGATGATCTGGGGCACCCATCCCTTTGGCCGACCGATCATCGGTACGCGGCAGTCGATTTTAGCGACCAAAGCGAAAGACCTTTGGGACTTTTACCAGCGCTACTACCGGCCCGATAATCTCGTGCTCAGTGTGGCCGGTAACTTCGAGTTTTCGACGCTATTCAAAGAGGTGGAGAAGTACTTTAACTCTCCCGCCACGGCGCCGCGAGCGAAGGTGACGAAGCAAAGGCCCATCAGGTTTCAGCCGGAAAAAAAGAAAAAGAAATTTCAGAGCGATCAGACCCACCTCATGATGGGTTTTGAAACGGTGGGCTTTAAAGACGCCGCGCGCTTCGACGGCCTAATCTTGAGTTTTTTCCTGGGCGGCGGCATGTCGAGCCGGCTCTTTCAGGAGGTGCGGGAAAAAGCGGGGCTCGCGTACTCCGTGGACTGCGACTACATCCCCTTTGCCGATACCGGCGTGTTCACCATCCACAGCGCCATGCACCCGAAGTCGGTACCGAAGTGCGGGGAGATCCTGCGAACCGAATTACATCGTCTGATGGAGACCCCGCTGTCGAAAACGCAGCTCGACGTCGTGAAGGGGCAGCTGCGCGGCACGATTCTGCTCGGCGCCGATCAGATGGACGTGCGGCAGGAATCGGTCGGACGTAACGAACTCGTCTTCGGGCGGTACGTTAGCGTAGAAGACGTGATCCGAGAGATCGAAGCCGTCACGCCGGAGCGCGTGCAGAAGTTTGCGCAGAATACGTTTAAAAAGAAGAAAGAGGCCGTGCTGGTGCTCGGTCAGCTCGAAGGCAGTGCGGGTAGCCTGTCTTTGGGCATCTAACACTTTAGGGGGCAATCCATGGAAACCGTCAGTGTGAATTTGAAGCTTATCGCCCGGGGAGCCACCGTGCCCTCCTACCAGACGTTGGGAGCCGCGGGCTGCGATGTCTCCGCCTGCGTGGAAGAGCCGCTACACGTGGCGCCGGGGCAACGGCTGGCGGTGCCGACGGGGCTCGCGTTCGAAATTCCCGAAGGCTACGAAATTCAGGTGAGGCCGCGGAGCGGACTCGCGCTTCGCCAAGGGCTGACCGTGCTGAATGCGCCGGGCACTATCGATTCGGATTATCGTGGAGAGCTGAAGGTGATTCTCGTGAACGTTGGGCAGGAGCCCGTTACGATCAATCCCGGCGATCGGATCGCTCAGCTCGTGCTGGCCTCGGTGCCGAAGATGCAGCTCAACGTAGTAGAAATCCTGGGCGACAGCGCGCGCGGCGCGAATGGATTTGGAAGCACGGGGAGAGAGGGTACCCCTACGCCTCTCTCCCCGTGACTTTACCCCGTACCTAGAACCCTTAAGTTAAAAGCTGACGCCACCCGAGATGGACAATCCATGTCCCGGGCTCGAGTAGAATTGGGATCGCGGCTGCAACGGTCCCACTTTTCCGTTGAGCTGGAAGAGCATTACCGGCGAGTTCCCCTCGGTGGCCGGAGCCGCTACGAGGACCGGGCGCCGATCGTCGGGCGCCAGGAAACCTGCCGTTACCGAGATGCCGTGCCGAAGTGAATCGGCGTGGCTGAACTGGCTGGCGATCGTGCCCAAGTTTTTGCCGCTAAAAATTCTGATGTGCGGTCCGCCGTCTTTGCCGGCGCCGGTGACGATGTCGCCCACGCCGTCGGCATTGAAGTCCGAACCCGCCACGAATACGCCGCCGCGGAATGCTTGATCGTAGGCCATGAAGCTGCGGATGACGGACGGAGTTCCCGACGTGCCGAGGGTTTTCCACACGATCACGTGCGGTCCACCGCCGTGGCCGGCGCCGGTGACGAGGTCCGGGCGGCGGTCCCCGTCCATATCGGCCACGCCCACTCGAACTCCGCCGGTGAAGGTCGAGCCGTAGGCAAAGAAGCTGTGCGTGGCCTGCAAGAAGTGACCGAGGCCGCTGAAGATCTTAACGTGAGGTCCGCCGCCGGGGCCGGCGCCCGTGATGATATCCATCCGGCCGTCGCCGTTCATGTCGCCGACCGCCACGTTCGTTCCACCGGTGAAACCGGGATACGGGATAAACCCTCCCGAGTAGACGAAGGCCAACCCTTGCGGGCCAGAGATCACGCCGCGGAAGATGCGCACCAGGTTGCCGCCGCTGCCCTGCGCGGCCACCACGTCACCAATGCCGTCGCCGGTCACATCGCCGAACGCGACGTTAACGGGGGTGGTGTTTCCAAAAGGATAAAAGGCCGCAATCTGTACCGGCTGCAAGTTAGCCGGTACGCGGTAGACGCGAACGAGGCCATTAGTTTGCGAGGCCGTGACGAGCACGCGCAGGCGAAGCGGAGATGGCAAGCGCGGGCTGTTTTTCAGCCAGTAGGCGAGCCGCTTCAAAAAGTCGGCCGGAATGTCTTCGCCTCCGAAATAGGCTTTCAGCAGCGGCGCGAACGCCGGATTGTTTCTTACGGCCGCAAGCTGGTCCGGGCTGTTCAAATTAAAGCTGCTGCCGAAGGGGTTGGTGCCCGCACCAAAACCGAAATCGTTCAGGCCGGCGGTCGCACTACCGGTGGCCAGATCGTTGGGCAGCGTGGAAGAGTTAGGAATCTGCATGTTGTTGGCATTCGGCTCAAAGTCGTCGGGCACGTCCGCCGAAATGATGGGGTTCGGTACGGAACATTCCGAGGAGGCAATGCCGCCGTTGGCTTCGTTGCCGGTGGTGCCGCAAGGTAGGCCGGCGTCGCCGGAAAACTCGTCGGCGGAACCGGAATTGGATCCGGTGCAGGCGGATAAAATAAAGAACGCGCCGATCGACGCGAGAATGAAACGCTTGCTCACGCTGCCTCCAGTGATGAAAATCTAGTGATGTGGTCCGTAAGCTCGAAACCAATGATGTGAAGGGTTTCATTGCAAGGCGACGTCCAGCCCGTTTTGAACCTGAAAAAAAGTTCCCGCCCCGTCTGAGAAGTGGACAGCCCGTATACGAATCGACGATGACGACGTGAATACGGCCCTGAAAACAAGGGGTTACGCGGGGTGTCTGCGGACCGGGCAAAAAAGGCCCCTTACCCAGGAAACGGCGTCTAAAAAAAGCGGCTAACCGCGGCCCGTGCGCGTGAAGTAGATGTCTTTGATCTTCAGCGCCGGGAACTGTTGCTGGTAGCGGCGGAGCAGTGAGGTCTTCAAGAGCGAAAGTTGCTGCATCCAGATCGCATCGGAAACCTGAACCACCAGCGTATTGCCACGGAAGCGGATGGCTTCGGAAAATGCGGCGGTGGTTTCCCCCACGACCTCTTTCCACGCCATGATGGCGGCCCCCTCGTCCATCTTTTTGAGGACGTGCGGCTTATCCTTGAACAACGAGGTCAGCACATTGCTGATGGGCTGCAGGCTAAGTTTCTCGCGCCATTTGCGTTTCCGGTAGGCGATCTCGTGATCGCGCCGGCGCAACTGGAGAAGCTCGGTGGCTTCCTTCATCGCGGTGGTCTCGGCGTATGACGCGTCGGGCTCAGTTTTGGTGTCGTCCCCCATTCCATTAAGTTAGCCCCGTCGCTCGGGGGTTGGCTAGTCCTCAAGGCTGGTTTACCTTGTTCGCCTTATGGATAGGAACTTAGCTCTGGAATTTGTACGGGTTACCGAGGCCGCCGCATTAGCCGTAGGGCGTTGGATCGGGCGTGGTGAAGAAAAGGCGGCAGACGCCGCCGCGGTAGAATCGATGCGGCGGGCATTCGATTCCATCCGCTTCGACGGCACGATCGTCATCGGTGAGGGGGAGCGCGACGAAGCGCCGATGCTCTACATCGGTGAAAAGGTAGGGCCGGGGGAAGGGCCCCAGATCGATATCGCCTGTGATCCGCTGGAAGGCACCACGATCACCGCGCAGGGTCGCAGCGAGGCCATCTCCGTGATGGCGGCCGCCGAGAAGGGAAACTTTCTTCACGCGCCGGACACCTACATGGACAAGATCGCGGTCGGTCCGCGAGCCAAGGGGCTCATCGACATCACCAAAGGGCCTACCTGGAATTTGAAAAAAGTCGCCGAAGCGAACGGGAAGAAGCTCGAGGATCTGCTGGTGATTATCTTGGATCGTCCGCGCCATCAGGAGCTGATTGCGGAAGTCCGCAAGACTGGTGCTCGCATTCGTTTGATCGGCGACGGCGACGTCTCGGCCGCGATCGCCGTGGCGCAGGACAATACCGGTATCGACTGTTTGCTGGGAATTGGCGGCGCTCCCGAAGGGGTCATCGGCGCCGCGGCCATGCGTTGTCTGGGCGGAGATTTTCAGGGGATTCTCAAGTTCCGCAACGATGAAGAGCGGCAGCGGGCGAAGGACATGGGAATCAAGGACGAGCACCGGGTGTACGGCATGGAAGATCTGGCGAAAGGGAACGTCATGTTCATCGCGACCGGCATCACCAACGGCAGTTACCTTCAGGGCGTGCGGTACACCGGCACCGGCGCGCACACGCATTCCATCGTAATGCGCTCGGAAACGGGCACCGTGCGCGAGATCAAGGCCTCGCACCGGTTCGATACCAAGCCGCGTTTTGGGTGGTAAACCATGGCTAAAGTAGTGCGCGAAAAAGAGATGAACGTGTCGGCGGAAAAGCTTGCCGACGTGATTATAGATTTCGACGGTTATCCGAAGATGTTGGGCGAGGTGAAAAAGGCCAAACCGGTCTGGTCGGCCGACCGGAAGACTTGCAAGGTGACCTTCGAGCTCGAGGTCGTGAAGAAGTTCGTTTACGATCTCGACTTCGTCATCGACTACCCGAACAAGATTGAATGGAAACTGGCCTCCAGCGATTTCTTCAAAGAGAACCGGGGCCACTGGAAACTTACCCCCAAGGGTAAGGATAGGGTGCAGGTCGATTACGAGGTCGAAGTCGGCTTTGGGTTTCTCGTGCCCGGCTGGATTACCAAGAAGCTCACCGAAGTAAACCTTCCCAAGATGTTCGACCGGTTCGAAGCCGCCGCGCGCGAGAGGAGCTAGCTCATGGCCGATTCCGATGATGACAAGAAAAGCTCCTGGCAGGACGCCATTAAGGAACTCGGCATGTCGGGGCTGGCGACCCTGCTGATGACCGAGGACTCGATCCGTAACATGCTGCGCGAGAAGAAGCTGCCCAAAGAGATGGTGGGCGTACTTTTGGACGGCTTGCTCAAGAAGAAGGACGACCTGTACGCCGTCGTCGGCAAGGAAGTCGGCAAGGTCTTCGCCAAGGTAGATATCGGCAAAGAGGTCGGGAAATTTTTAGAAACTCACGACGTGGAGATTAGCGCGAAGCTCAAGTTTCAGCGCAAGGACAACGCGCCCATTGAGGTCGCGGACGAATCCACGGAAGAAGAAACGAAAGGGTAAACATGGACGCGGTATCAACGGACAAGGCGCCGAAGGCGATTGGCCCTTACTCTCAGGCGGTCAAGGTAGGCAGCTGGCTTTTCCTAAGCGGGCAGATCCCTCTGGACCCGGCGACCGGCAACGTTGTTGCGGGCGGCATCTCCGAGCAGACCGATCGCGTTTTGAAAAACATCGAGGCCGTGCTCGGCGCCAAGGGGCTCAACTTCAAGCACGTCGTGAAGACGACCATCTTTTTGACCGATCTTTCTACCTTTACCACGGTGAACGAGATCTACGGGCGTTACTTCAAAGAGCCGTACCCGGCCCGTTCCACGGTGCAGGTGGCGAAATTGCCCAAAGAGGTCATGGTCGAGATCGAAGTCATCGCAAATATGGGATAATGGGGGCATGACCCTCTTTCTTACGCACCTCTTTACGGCGCTCGTTTTCGCCGGAACGCTACTGACCGGTTCGGCCGCCAAGGTGGGCGAAAAGGTGATTACGGTTCGCGACATCAGCTATCTCGCCGCCCTCCAACGCTTAAAAGAACGCAAGGGAAGTTGGGGTGACCCCTTCGCGGCGCTGTCGCCGGAAGAGCTCAAGCGGTACACGAAACGCGTGATGTTGGAAGAGATGTGTCTGCTGGAGATCAAGTCGCTCGAGTTTTTGGGGCCCAAGAAATCGCAGGCGGTGGAGCTCGTGTCCGCGCAGCGCGCGCGAAACAAGACGCAGTGGAATGAGTTCTTGCGCTACTACGGAAGAACCGATGAGCAGGCGATGGAAACACTTTTCCGGTCGCTCACCGTGGATGAGTTTCTCGAGAAGAAAATGGAAACTCTGACGCCGCTCATCTCGGAAGAAGAGATCACTCAAGTGATCAATCAGCAGGCGAGTAAGCCCACCGGCGGCGAGGCCGAAACCCTCCGGCAGAGTGTCGCGCGGGCGTTACGGCAAGAGAAGATGCAAAAGGGGCTGGAGAGCTGGCTTTCCGCGCTTCAGGAAAAATACCTGGCCGTGAGCCTACTGCCCTGACGCCCGTGACGAACAAGATGGAATTTCGTGCGCTCACCTCCGAAGATGCCGCTTCCGTGGCGACCATCGCGGCCGTGTCGTTCCCCGAAAAGTGGAGTGAGAAGGACTTCCTTTACTTTCTGACCCACGAACACCGGGTAGCGGTGGGCATCGACGACGGGTCGCAGTTGGCCGCTTATTTCGTAGGGCTGCTGGTGCAGGGGGATCTCGATATCATCTCGCTCGCCACCGCGCCGGCGGTGCGACGCCAGGGGATTTCGCGCCGGCTGTTAGACGAAGTGCTGGCGGACCGTCGAATAGAGCGGGCCTTTCTCGAAGTTCGGGTATCCAACTCCGCCGCGCAGGGGCTTTACCGGGCCGCCGGTTTCAAAGAGATGGGCATCAGGAAAAAGTACTACGGCGGTGTGGAAGATGCGCTACAGCTGCGGTGGACGCGGTAGAGCTACGTCTGCTTAATCCAGCTGCGGATTCGCGGATCGGTGCCCTTGTTACGGCGGTACGACGGTAGCTGAGGCGACGAGCAAACGGTGCAGCGTTTGTGGATAGCGATCGTTTGCGCGGGCGGGATGTCGGCGAGCAGCGCTTCCAGGAGAAAATCGTCGAGGCGGCAAAAGAGCTTGCCCTCGCGTTTGTCGAGGAAGGGGGTGACGGGGCGGCCCTTTTGCTCGAAGGCGGCGATGAAGTCGTCCTTCACTTCGAAGCAGCACTTCAAGATCGCGGGGCCGATGACGAGGCGGTAGTCGTCGCCCGTGACCTTTAGCTTCTCCAACGCCACGAGCGGTATGCCCGCCAGCATTCCGCGCCAACCGGCGTGAACCGCGGCGATGGAGTTATCGGTGAAAAAGAGCAGGGGGAAACAGTCGGCGGTGAACACGGAAATCTCGACATTCTTGGCGAAAGAATAACCGCCGTCGCCCGGCGCGGGCTGGGCGCGCATGGCTTCGGGATCGGCCACTTCCTGCACGATATCGCCGTGCACCTGGGTGAAGAGCGGCCGGGTTTGCCCTTTGGCCTCGATTTCGAATCCGTAAGTCACGCTCATGATTTAAGGATTGTGAAGCAGGGCCAGAAATTCGTCAAAAACCGCGGGCGCTTTGGCTTTGAACGACAAAGCCTGGCCGGTAGACGGTTGGGCAAGGTGCAGCTCGGCCGCGTGAAGGAACGTGAACTCCACTTTGTCGAGGAAGGTCTTCACCGCGTCGGTCAGCGGCAAATGTTTCGTCTGCCTTTTGCCGCCATACGTGGAGTCGGCCACGATGGGATGCTTGCCTTCGGACAAGTGCACCCGAATCTGGTGCGTGCGGCCGGTCTTGGGAAAGAGCCGAACATGGGAAAAATGGGCGAACTGTTCGAGCGTCTTCCACTCCGTGAGTGCGTCGCGGCTGTGCGTGGCGCGCGAGCTCATCTTCTTGCGGTCTTTGGGGTCGCGCCCGATGGAGTCGCGGAACTTTCCGGTAGGGGCAATCTTTCCCCAAACCATCGCCTCGTAAATTTTGGTGACCTTGCGGTCTTTGAACTGGGCGGAAAGCTTTTCGAGGGCCGGGCGGTTTTTGGCCACGCAGAGCACCCCGGAGGTGCCCCGATCGAGCCGGTGCACGATACCCGGCCGATCCGTTTCCTTGAAGTCATCGGCGTACGCGGAATGATGCTGCAGGTGGTGCATTAAGTAGTTCACCAGCGTAGGGCCCGAAAAGCCGGCGCCGGGATGGGTGATTACCCCCTGCGGCTTATTGAGGACGAGCATGTCCTCGTCCTCGTACAAAATCTCGAGCTGGTACGCGACCGCTTTCAGCGGTTTGGGATCCGGCGCGGCCCAGGTGGCAATGACCCGGTCACCGGCTTTGAGCAAAAAGCTCGCCTTGGTGACGACGATCTCGTTTACGGTGACCCCGCCCACTTCAATCTGTTCCTTTAGAAACGAGCGGCTGCGCGCGGTGGCCCGGGCTAGGAAGAGATCGAGGCGCTCGGGCCCGGTCTCCGCGACAAAGTCAGCTTTGGCGCCCACGGAATTTTTTGGGGTGTCGGACACGGCGGCTAGCTTGGCTTCCCTTGAGTCAGCTCGTCAATGCGTTTCAAGTACGAGGTCATCGCGTCCTTGGCCTCGATCCGGTAGACGCTGGCCAGGTTGCGGAGGAAGCCCTGAAGGTAAACGCGAGCGGGAAGCGATCGCAGGTCTTCGGCCTCGATGGCGATGACCGCGCGGCTGGGAATCTTGGTGATGCGGGCGACTTCGTCGACGGAGAAGCCGCGTTTCTCGCGGATCTCTTTCCACGTGTCGCCGTGAAACTTGTCGTAAGTCGGCAACGCCTGGAAATTGCCCTTCGGGCTCAAGTCTTGGTAGCTCTCTTTGCCGTTGTGGCTGATGGAAGAGGGGCGGGGCGAGTGCGCGGCCCCCGGCGAGCCATCGGCATTGGGTGCCGCCATCGGCATCGAAGCATCGGCGGCCTCTTCGCGACGGCGCTTTAAGTCTTCATCGTAGGCGCGCTTGCGATCGATGTTGGACAGTACATGGTAAGCCTCGTCGAGCTTGGCGATGATCTCGTGAGCCTCTTCCGTCGAGAAGAGTGAATAGGTGGCAACCGAGTCTTTCGAGAAGGCATTCTTGGCGGAGTGATAGGCCGCCACGATCTCGGCGATGGTACCGCGCTGGTCTACCTTGAGTACGTCGTAGTACGTTTCTTCGGAGCGTCTGGCCATGGTGTTCCCTAATTACTTCGCTGCCGCTGCACGGGTGGTGGCTCTTAGCAAATTACGGATGATGCTTTCCAAATGGGTAACGGCGGAACAGTTGGGCGCATCGATCAAAAAGGGAACGCGGCGGCGGATGGACTGCCAAACTGCGTTGTCGTAGGGCAGGTAGCCCATGTATTCCACGCCCATGCCGAAGTACCGTTCGCACACCATGAGGATGGATTTGCCGATGTCGGCTTCTGATTTCACGCGGACCTGATTCACGACTAAAGAAATTTCGAACTCTTCCATCTTTTGCTGCAGCTCTAGGCCGTCGGACGGAGAGAGACGTTTTACTTCGTTGAGTAGGTCCTTCGGCGTGCGGATGCCGCGCGTGTTCTTCATGTCCATCGCCTGCTCGATGAGCTGGCGTACGTACGGCGACGGAGTTGCCGAACGGAGCATACGGTAGAACGACGACTTGATGAACCGGTACGCGTTCTCGATAGAAGTCGGCTCGGGCGTAACGATGACGATCTTTTTGTCCGCGAGCAGGAAAAAATCCAAGGTGTTGGTCGCCGTGCCGGCACCCAGATCGAGCAGCACGAAGTCCGCCTCGATCTCGCGGAACTTACGCAGCAACCGCGCTTTCTGCATGTGACGCAAATTAGTGATGCCGACCGGATCGTGCGCGCCGCTAATCAAGAACAGATTCTTGATCGGCGTGGGCTGCATCAAATCCTTCATGTCGTCCACGCGGCCAATGACTAAGTCCGCGAGCGTCTTGGTCGGCGACTCCACGCCCAAACTCGTATGCAGATTGGCGCCGCCTAAGTCCATGTCGACCACGACGATCTTTTTATTCAGCCACGAGAGGTACACCGCCATGTTGGAGGTGAGTAGCGTTTTACCGATGCCGCCTTTACCGCCCCCAATCGCCCAGATGGAGCGTTGCTGGCCAGGGGCCACGAGCGCGGCACGCGACGGGATGTTCATCCGCATTTCGAGCGTAGGCGCTGAATCGGGAAGCTTTGTCTTGTATAGGCTCACGGGTGCTCTTTGAGAGAGTGAAATAGGCGAGACCACTCTATTATCTCGGAGACCGGGAGTTTTATCAATGCGCGGAAATCACAGCGCAATGCAGTGCGCCTTAGTCGGAATGGCGGGGCAGAGTGCGCGACTATCGAACCTGGTGCTTTAATTTTGGTTCGGCTCGACGTCTCTAAAGTAGCGACGCTTTAACGCCAGCGAGCTCTTTATCCGCCTGTTCTTTGGGATAACCGTAGGTGCTCTGAAGTCTTGCGGAAAGCTTGTCGAGATTACCTCTCAGAGAGTCGATGCTCTCGTCGGAGAGCTCGGAGAAACGCGCTTTGACCATGATCTTGATCCGGTTCCATTCGCTCTTCGTCTCGGCATTGTTCATCATTCGCATATTGGACATCACTTCGGGCACTCCTTGATTCGCAGAACTAGTAATGCCCTTTTTGAAAAAAATTAGATAGTCCATAGCTATAACTGATTGGACTAATTCAGTTTGTTTTTAGCTAAGTAGGCTCATGGCGGGAGGGGTGAGAATCGAACTCACCATACCTGCTAACGCACGTATCAACGGATTTGAAATCCGAGGCGGCCACCAGAGCCACTGCCTCTCCCTAAAAACTACTGCCGCGGCTTGCCCAGAAACTTCGTGCACGGAGTCAGTTCCACCTGCGAAATGACCGTACCGTAGGGCCTGTCCGTTAGCACCGACATGGTTTCCATCGTGAGGCCGTGCATGCCAAACGCGAGCCCTTGCGGCGTGTCGTATCCAAAGCTCATGAACTCGGAGCCCCGGCCCGCCTGGAAGTGCCAGTAATACTTTTCGAGGTTTTTTCCGCGCACGATGTAAATCGCCATCGCGCGGTCCTTGAGCCCTTCGGTAGTGGTGCCGAAGAACGGGCCATGAAAGCCCCGCACGTCGAGATTCAATAACCCCTTCATGCAGGCCAACAGCCGCGGCGTGTGCTGAAGGTCTTGCGTGAGAATCGGGTTTTTGATTTCCGCCGAGAGGGCCGAGACCGAGAGAAAAACCGCGAGCAAGATCGTTTTCATATACGAACGCTAGCGCTAATCGCGGGCTTAGAAAAGGGGCCTAGCTAAATACCTCATAGCCCCATGAAGCCGAAACCATACGGGCTTCCCGCCTTGACCGGGTTATTGTTGAGCGAGGCGTTCGACCCCACGCTGAACGAGCCGTTGTAGTTATCACCCCAACACTGGACGCTCTGACCGTTTACGACCGCGCAGGTAGCCATCGATCCCGCGTCGATTTGCGTAACTCCCGAAAGGAAACCCGTTCCGCCGATACCCTTCACCTGAGTGGGAACCGATGAGTTAAACCGATCGCCTTTTCCCAGTTGGCCGGTGTAGTTGAAGCCCCAGCAGAACGCTTCGCCATTCGCGATCGCGCAGGTGAAACCATTGCCGGCCGAAACCGAGGAGACGTTTCCGAGCATCCCGGTTCCGCCGACCCCCTGTACCTGAACCGGAACATTGGAGTTGGTGAGCGAGTTATTACCCAGAGCTCCGTAAATGTTCTCGCCCCAGCAGAACACTTCACTGGAGTAAGTGAGTGCGCACTTATGGGTATCGCCCGAGGTGATAGAGCGGACATTGGAAAGGCTTCCGCTACCGCCTACTCCAGAAACCTTTACCGGAGAATGGGATGAGGTAATCGCACTTCCATTTCCCAACATGCCGTAGTTATTCAGCCCCCAGCAGTAAACTTCGCCAGCTCCCGTGAGGGCGCAGGCGTTCCAGAGCCCCCCGGTCGAAATCTGTGTGATATTGGTCAGCTGCCCGGTGCCGTCCGGACCAGTTACCGCCAGCGGGGTCGCCGAATTCGTTTGCAAAGGTCGGCCTAGGTTGCCGTAAGCGTTCGATCCCCAGCAGTAGACCACGCCAGCCGATGACAAAGCGCATGTGTACTGGCTTGAGGCCGACACCTGGACGATATCGGAAAGGTATCCCGTTCCGCCCACGCCCTTCACTTTGACCGGGTAAGGCGAGTTCGCACCGGCTCCGATGCCCAGCTTGCTGCTGGCGTTGTCGCCCCAGCAGTAAACCGTGCCGGAAGAGGTCAGCGCACAAACATGCTGGCTACCGCCGCTGATCTGCACGACGTCGGAGAGATAGCCTTCGCCATTTTCCCCGCGAACGCGAACCGAGGTCCAGGATTCGCGAGTGTGGCCGTTACCAAGCTGGCCATAGTAGTTATTACCGCTGCAGATTACCTGACCGTCGCGGCTCAAGAAGCAAGCCGTGCCGCCCATGGTTTGAACCGCCGGTACCGCCGCTTGTCCGGACGGAGGCAGAGGCGCCGAGATGCCAGCGGAGAGGCGTAGGAAAACGATGTTGTCGGCGCTACCGTCGGGATTGGGATCGTTGGCGTAGCCCGCAATATAGTAGCTCCCGTCGTCGATCAAGACGGATTCCGGCATATCGGCGACCATTCCGCTCGGGGAAAACAACGCCATGCCGCGGAAGCCGAAAGCGTTATCGAGCTGCCCATCGGGCAGCAGACGAATGACGGCGATGTCGTAGTTGTTCGTGGTGCTGCCCGGAGCCAGCAAGTTGGCGTCACCGGATACCACGATCTCTCCCTGCGGACCGATGTCGAGGGCCCTTAAACGCAAGGGAACGGCCAGCTCCGGATCCAGTACTCCCAGTGTGCGCACGCCATCGGTGCCAAAGGACAAGTCGAACGCACCCGAAGGTAGAAAACGCATGACTCGGGAACTCACGTAGCCGCCGGTGCCCAAGTAAGTGCCCACGCCGACGATTTTACCGTCGGCTTGAACCTGAACTGCGGTGAGCTCGCTCGACGAGCTAAAGGCCATGACGACGTTTCCGCTCGATCCGAACGCGCTATCGGGGGCGCCGGTAGCCGTGACTCGGTAAAGCGTCGGTTGGGTAACGCTTCCGTAGTAGCTGATCCCGGCCGCGTAAATTGTTCCGTTGGGCCCAAGATCCATCGCTCGCAGGTAGCTGTCGCCGCCGCCCGCTGGGAGATTGAGCACCGCAATACCCTGGTTGCCGAATGAAGTGTCGGGGGTGCCGTCAGCGAAAAATTTCCACAAGGCGAATCGAATCTTCTGGCTGGTGGTGATGTATCCACCCACCACGATCTTCCCGTCGGGCAAGACTTTCATGTCCAGCGACTGGGTCAGCGACGAGGTCGCGCCGTTGAACAAGCCGCGGAAGGAGCGTTTGCCACTGACTCCGAATGTCGTGTCGAGCTGTCCATTGTCGTGATAGCGGGCAATGATGCCTTCGGGGTTGCTGTTGATCAGGAAAAGAATCTTGCCATCAACCTGCTGAAACGCCGCCCGGCCGGTCTGCAGTTGAGAGTTGAAATTGGCAACGACGACTCCACCATCGCCGAAGCATCCATCCAGCTTCATATCGGGCAGGTAACGCATCAGCGTGGCGTGCGAGCTACCGCTCTGGGGTTGTACGTTACCAAAGACGAACTTTTTCCCGAAAAGTGCTTTGCTCGATCCGACCGCGTGCTCGTCGAGCGTGGAGAGGCGAATCGATCCGTCCTCGTAGGGGAAAGAGGTGGGGGCCGCTGGCAGCTTCACCTGCTGCACTGCCGAGTAAGCCGACCAGCCAGTCGCATCGAACGCACGTAATCGGTAGTACATGATCGGTACCGTGATGCCGCCGTGCGGTCGACCCGCGCCATTGGCCGGAGAGGTACCCAACGAGAAGAAAGTGACGTTGTCCGTACTGCCTTGCAGCTCGAATCCAGTCTGCGTTCTCTGGTAATTCCAGCGGAGCATCACCATCCGCGAGTTGACGATGCTGTAGCTCAGCGTCGGGGCGGGGGTCAGTACCGACGATACACTTCCGGACGGAGGAGTGGCCGTTCCCGCGATCGCCGGCGTGTAGAGCTCGGTGGTACGGCCGGGCACATTACAGGCCACGGGCGCGAACGGAGTCGGAGCCGGCGTCGGAGCGACCGTCGGAGCCGGCGTCGGAGCGACCGTCG
>JBGSST010000204.1:0-4027 GCA_041736915.1 Bdellovibrionota bacterium | reverse complement strand
ATCGGCCCCGGCATAGGTCCGGGCATCGGATCGGGTCCGGGCATTGGTCCAGGCATCGGCCCCGGCATAGGTCCGGGCATCGGATCGGGTCCGGGCATTGGTCCAGGCATCGGCCCCGGCATAGGTCCGGGCATCGGATCGGGTCCGGGCATCGGGCCGGGCATCGGACCAGGCATCGGGCCAGGCATCGGGCCAAAGTGCGGTACGCAACGTTTCATCGAGTGCGACCAGAAGAAACCGGGCGGGCAGATCTTTCCCGAGGGAACGTATACGCAGGTCTGCAAACCATGATTCCATTTATAGCCGGGAGGGCAGGACTTGAACTTCGGCCGACAGGCACCGAACCCTGGATCCCAGTACTGACCGGGGCCGCAGATCTTACCGGTAGGACGGCAACGATCCTGAGCGGGATCCCAGAAATGGAAGGGCGGGCAGTTCACCGAATTCCGCACGCAGCGGCCCAGTGAGTAGTTGTAGTGGTATCCGGGTTGGCACGAATTCAACCCTACCCACACGCACTCTTTGAGCGCCCAGTTGTAACGGTATCCCGGAGGACACGTGTACGACAGGCGCACGCAACGGTTGTAGACTGCGTCCCACCGATAATTAACTGGGCAACGCGGAACACCGGCCGAAATACACTGACTCGAGTACGGATCGAAGTACGTGCCCGGGCCGCAAACTACCGTCGGAGGCGGAGTGGGAAAGGCAACGCAATTTCCTACCGAGGGATCGTAGTACGTTCCCGAAGGACAAGTGATCGCCACTTCGGCCACACAGTAGCCGAGAGTCGTATCGAAGTAGTGGCCCGGGGGACAATCCGTCGTTACGGGGCCGCCCGTGGTGGGCTCTTCGACCGTCAATTGAAACTGCCGGTACGTCGAGACACCCGCGAGATCTTCGATGCGTAGAGCGAAGATATGAGTCGCGGCTTTAACGCCGCGGCCTTTGAGCACGAATTCAAAATCGGAGTCGTTGCCCAAAAGCTCGAAGCCATCGGGAATCGGACCGTCGAAGTGCTCACCAACGTAGGCCGTCGTACTATTCCGATCGACCTCAATCTTGTCCTGATAAAACTGTCCGACCGTCGCTTCGGGAAGCCAACGATCCGAAGTGAACTTCGGGTACTGTAAGTCGGCATTGTCTTCCGCGAAAAAACAGAGATCGCGGTAGACCGGGTCCGCCCCTTCGAACTTCGCCGAAAGAACGAAGCACCAGTAGCCAGTGAATTTCGGAGTACCGAAAGCTAAAAGCTGATGGCCTTCCGTCATCTCGAGCTCGAACCCCGGAGGCGCGGTCGCCCCTTGCACATCCCAGTCGACTTTACTGCCGGCGGGTGCGCCCACGAGATTGATCTCGGTTTCACCGTAGGCGCCGTACTTGAAGCGCAGACTCTCGGCTTCTACTTCAATCGAGGCGTTAGAGCGTTCGCCGACAATCCCGGTAGCGTGGGTCTCCGATTGCCACAAGGCAGTCGTAACCGCCGCGGTGAGCGGCTTGAGCATTCCGAGAAAGGCAACGATCGCGACGAGTATAGGTACTGCGTTGCGTTTCGTTATTACTTTAGACATGAACCCCTTCTTCCCATGTAAAGAAAATCTAGTCTGAATGCTGAAACAGCAATTCAACCCTCAGCAAGCGTAGTGCCAAAATTCTAAGACCCGAGCAAGCGAAAGCGGCTTGTCCCAGCCTCATTCGGAGCAATAAAGCGACAAGCGGTGCGCTTTGACCGATGAAAAATTTCACGGTGGTGTGTGAATGACCCCGCTTTTGCGGAGTGCCCTGCGATATATATGTAGAGCCGATGGGCGGGGGCTACGGAAGTGGCCGACTGAACAAAACGTACCTATGTGTCCACAGTGAATTGCCCTTTTTCGAATAGGACTCGCTGCGGTTTCCTTCGCGCATCAGCGCGGAGATGTAGTGGGAAATGTTCCGCTTCAGAGCTTCGGCGGCCGCCAGATGCATGAGGGCGTTGCTGAGCCCCTTTCCTCGTTCGGACTCAACGACGGTGACACTCTTCATGATGAGCGAGTCTGCTTCGACGAAAGCGAAAGTGAAACCCACCTCCTGCTTTGCCGGGTTCATCGCAAAAAAGCAGTGAGTGAAATCAAACTTGTTGGCGATGGGAACGTAGAGCTGCCGAAACATTTCGAGCGGTAGTGGCTGGAACAGAAAGTTTCCCTTGAACCCCTCGTTGGAAAGCCGGTGCAAGATAGGAACTTCCTTATCGAGCAGCGCCGTAGCGTCCCACGCACGGAACGTGTAGCCGTCCTGCAGCGCCGAACCGTAGGCCGCCTGGCTGGCGTCGTGAAAAGCCTTTAGCCCCGCAGTGCCGACCGAATGGTACTTCTCCAATGCAGAAAAACCGGAGCGCTCGAAGTAGGTGACATACTCGCGTGGATTTTGCGGTTCCCATGCGAACGCGCGATCGTCCTCATCGGTGCGTAACCGATAACTAAACCAGGTGTTGAAATTCATCGGCCCCACGACCGATTCCATCCCGCGAGCCGCGCACCAGTGAACGGCGGCATCGAGCAAAAGCGTGGCGATTGTCGCGGCGTTCGCGTGCGCCACGTTCGTCTCGAAAAAGCCCACTACACCTACCGCCGTAGGAGTGAGATTTGCTCCGATGCGACCTACTGCAACGTCGCCGTCGTAGGCCACCCAGAACTCCGCGGCCCCGGCCGGGGCATTCTGCAAAAACTGGTTCCACAGCGACGCGGGCAACAGCCCCACCCGGGCGTTGCCTTGGCGCACTTGCTCGGGCAACGCGCAAAAGGCGTCGGACCAACCAGGCCGTTTGGCCGCTTCCGATTTAGCGACGAGCTCGATCATAAGGCTAGGATAACATCCGCTTCCAGAACGAAGGGGTCTGGCTGCGGGCGCGATCGATTCGGGCGCGGTGCCGGCGATCGCGCACGATGCGAGTTCCGTATACCTCTCCGACCTCGGGGAAACTTTCGCGGATTACGGGGCCGCGAACCGGCGCTTGCTCCGTATAGACCTTGAGTGGTTCGCCGCTCACCACGAAGGCCTTACTGCTGCCGACTTTTTCGTAGATCTTTTGCTCGAGATCGAAATGCGCGACGGGCTGGCCCTCGCGGCCGCGGTACCACCACTCACCGTCGATAACTTCCACCCGATCCCCCATGCGGTGCCAGGTGCGCCCTTGCTCGTCCGTGCGTTTGTGGCGCCGGTTCTCTTCTTCGTTCGCCAGGTACTTCGGGCACACGTGCGGCCCCGTGACCCAAACCGTATCGGAAGTGAAGTCGGCGGTGATCTCACTTATGGGCTTACCCAGGTAAAGCGTTTGGAAGTAACCGCGATCGCGGCTTTTCTTTACGGCAACGCGGGCGTCGCCCAAAGCCACTGGTTCGACTTCCGTGCTTCCGTATAAGTGATGCCAATGCGCTTCCGGCCACTGCGCAAAACCTTTTTCGAAAATGGCGCAGTCGGTGAGGGCCCCGCCCACGTGAATCGACTGCAGCGAAGCGAACAGCTTGTCCTGCATCAGCTTCAGCAAAAATGCCGGCCCGCAGGTGAGTGTTTCGGGCTGCCATTCTTTTTTGAGCGAGCTCGCCATTCGAAGATGTTTCGGATTCCAGGAAGAGGGGATGATCACCGAGCCGCGTCCCGAAGCGAGGTTCGACAGCGCGAAGTTGGCGAAGATGCACAGATCGGGACCACGAAATTTATCTGCCTCCTGGGCTTTGGAGAGCACCAGGTGTTGTTGCTCGAGGTAACCGTGGTGCCGCACCATGCCCTTCGGCATTCCCGTGGTGCCCGACGTGAACGTTATGATGCCCGCCTGCGACGGGTCCACATCGACACATTCCAGCTCGGACGCGCGGCCAATGCGGGCTAACGACGAGTCCAGCCACAGTGGAATCTGACGTACCGCTTTCACGCGCGAGCCCCAGAGCTTGCCGAACGTGTTGGTGATGAATGCCTTCGGCCGGATGAAACGCACTACGGGATCGATTCGCGCCACGGGCATCCACGGTTCCACGAGCACTACGCCGAT
>JBGSST010000163.1:0-7662 GCA_041736915.1 Bdellovibrionota bacterium | reverse complement strand
CTTTCGGGCGCGGCGAACGACGCGGCCATGGCGGCCACGATCATCGCCGGTACCAGATAAAGGGTGAGCGGAAACTCGGACTTAGTTTCGGGGCTACGGACCAGCCTCTCGAAGGTGGCCGCAAAGTGTGGCCAGTTCACTATCCAGGCCAGCCAGGCCGCGACCACGGCAAACTGCAGCCCCTTGGGATCCCACCCCGTTATCGCCAGCGCGGCCAGCACGACGAGCGAACCGCCGCCCATAAGCAGCGCGTCCAGACCGGGGGATAGGAAATAACGATCGGATGAGGGGGCGGATCGCAAATTTGCCTCGGGATTTGATCATTTTAGCATGAACGGGTAAACCCCTCCCCTAATGACTAGCGAACACCCCACATCCATCACCGTCGTCGATTTGGCTCGCCGCCTCAAAGAGCCGGAGCCCCCGTTCCTACTGGACGTGCGCGAACCGGACGAGTTCGAGTATTGCAACGTGGGGGGAACCTTGATTCCCCTGGGGGAGTTATCGCAACGCCTGGATGAGGTTCCGGCCGACCGCGAAATCGTGGTGCTTTGCCACCACGGGGTGCGTAGCGGTCACGCGGCGGCATTTCTGCGCGCCAATGGATTTGCGGTAGTGAAGAATATCACCGGCGGGATCGACCGCTGGTCCAGCGAAGTCGATCCCGCCGTTAAGAAATACTAGCGATTACTGCTTCGTGAAAACGCGTCCGCCAATGACCGGCGCATTCACCTGGAGGAATCCGTTGTCGAACTCGTACTTGAACATGGCGCGGCTCTCGAAATCCATGAACGGCTTCTCCGAAAGGCCATAAGCATTCAGCTTTTCGGTCTGCAAGCGGTTGAGCGACTTGCTCTCGCCCCGTTTCCAGATCGGAATCAGCTTCGCTTCGCGAATGCGCAGGTTCTCGCGAGTGACGTCGCGACGGGCCTGGGCGGAAAGCTCGGACTTGATCGGAGTCTCGTTCTCGTTTTGAACGCTGGTCAGTACGTTGTTCGCCGTATCGACTTCGAAGTCCGCAATCTGCACGACTTCAAATTTGTCCGTCGACACGAACACGATGCCGTTCAGAATGCCTTCCTTGAAGTTGTGCGCCAGCTTGTAGGTGCCGGTCTGGGTTACCGTGCGACGCGGGTCCTGGCACTCGGCATCGTAGTACTTCTCGTGCACGATGGTCATGCTGGCGTCGGTGAACGAGATGCGGGCAATGCTATTGCCCTCACAACGTGAGGTCCAGGTGCCGCCAACGAGTTCCGGCGTCATTTCGTTGCGCTGACGTTCCTGCTTACCGACGATTTCCTTGCCGCAGCCAACCAGGCTCGACAGCCACACGGCTGCGAAGAAATATAAAAATACGTTCTTGATCATGGACTTAACTCCTAAAAAATTTCCTCCCCTTTGGTCGCGGAGGTGGTTTTGGTTTAGGGCCAAGTACCGAAAATGGGCACGCCGCCACAAGCGGCACGGCGGAGTAAACCAGCCTTTGCGTTTGCTGCCGGCAAATCACCCCCGGTTTGTTTGCCGTTCGCACAATCATGTTTGCTGTTTGCTCAAAAGCTGTTCTAGATTGCGCCTCTGAATTAAAGCATGGAAGCCAACTACCAACAGATGCTCCGGGACGAGCTCTTGAGTCGCCTCAAGAAGAACGCTTCCTATTCGGCTCGCGCGATGGCGCGTGATGCGGGGCTATCTCCGGCCTTCTTCTGTCAGGTGTTGAATCGCTCGCGTTACTTGAAAGAGGAACGCGCTTACGACATCGCCGACAAGCTGGGGTGGGATGCGAATCGAACCCACCGCTTCGTCACGCTCCTGCGGTACGAGCGGGCCAAGGACGACGGCACGCGAAAGCAGGTGTTGAGTGAGTTCAACCGATGGCACCGCAAAAAGATAGTTTCGCACAGCCTCGACGCCACGTTTTTCGAATCGATCTCGTCGTGGGTTCACTACGCCATCTTGGAGCTACTGACCGTGGACGGGTTTCAGCCCAAATGCGAATGGATCGCCAAGCGGCTGGGGCTTACGCTCATCGAAACGGAATCGGCCGTGCGCACCTTGCGCAGTCTGGGGTTACTCAAGACCGCGGGTAAGGTTTGGACCAAGGCCTACGACGCCTACACTACGCCCGACGATCATCCGGGCTACGCGGCGGCGCTACGCAACTACCACGACCGCTCCTTACAGCTCGCCCGCCGCCGCTTGTGGGAAGAGCAGAATGCGCGGGAGTTCGGCGCCATCGTGGTGGCCGCCGATCCGGCGCTCATGCCCGAGATAAAACGCCGCGTGCGTGAATTTCAAGACGAGATGATGGCTTTCATGGAGACGTCACCCAAAAAGGCCATCTACCAAATGTCGATACAGCTTTATCGTTTAGACGGAGGAAAAACCTAATGAGGTTAGCGTTGGTATTAATGTGGTTGAGCTTGTCCACGATAGGCTACGCCGGAGGCCGCGCCGGAAACGGATTTGCCCTCGAGTGCCGCGATGACAAAGACCATGGCTTGAAAGCGGGCTACTACTCACTCGATTACCTAGCTACTCTCGGGCTGGGCGCCTCGGTCAAGGTGAAGAGCTGGAAAGAATCTTCCGGGCGAATCCGCAAACGCTTAAAGGGCGTACTCACCGCCAAACAGCTCGCGCTGTACGACGACTTCGTCGCGACGGTCCGTAACGAGGACTACGCAAAAAGCCGTGTCTGGGAAGCCTCCCCGTTTGGCGTGGTCAACTTGAAAACCGAAGCGTCGGCGGAACGGCCCGGCAAGGACCCCCTGCACAAGGAGCAGCTGAAGACGAACCTGGAATCGTTGGTGCAAAAGGTGCCCGATGCCTGTCTCGATACCAAGGGAGAGATTGGACTCATCCCCGCCGTCGTCTTTCAGGATTCGTTTTTCACCGGGCGGCCCGAGGGTTACCTAGTCTATAAATTCGTGCCCAAGGTGCTCGATAGTTTAGAAGTGAATGACCCGCTTCAGCTGTCCTACCTCTACATTCACGAATGGCTGTGGGACATCAGCAATAACGAAGACCGCAATCGCCGCATCAACCATTTGCTCCACTCGGAGAAGGCAGACGACGCCAGTGCGGGGGAGCTACGCGAGCAGCTCAAAGGAATGGGGCTCGACCTCGGCGCAAACGAAAGCAAGCCGGGCACGATCAACCTAGAATCGAGCGAACTCGAAGACAGCTACGAGCAAACGAAGATCCCCGAGCGGGCCTTCGGCCTCTCGGCGATCGAGCGGCAACTGTTTAAAGGGAACACGCTGCTGCTCTCGAAACCCTACACGGCTCACGCCCTTTCCCGCCGCTGCCCCACCCCGCAAACGTGCACGGCTTGGCAGACGGCGAAAGTTTATTGGAAAGACTTAGGGCGCCGGCACGACTTTCCGGAGAGTGGCGTGTTCTACCTAAACCGCGTCGACTCCATGAACCTCGAAATCAAGACCGATACGGTAAAGGTCGATGGCGGCCTAGGTCGCGTGGTGGAAACGATCTGCCAAATGGACTCCACCGAATCCAAGCCCTACCACGGCACCTGCCGCAAGATGTGGGGCCCGCACGCCGACTTCGAACCCATCGGCCACCTCTGGGTAGACGAAACCTCTC
The DNA here is from genome assembly GCA_041736915.1 of Bdellovibrionota bacterium. GTDB lineage: Bacteria > Bdellovibrionota > FAC87 > UBA2466 > UBA2466 > JBGSST01. The sequence continues at coordinate 4,062 of JBGSST010000163.1, read as the reverse complement.
CCGACCTTCAGGTCACGTTCACTAAGTCGCACGTGTGGATCGGCGCGCACACGAAGCGAGGGGAGAACGAAACGCGTTTTGCTTTGATTGCTCCGTACGAAAACTCCGCCACCATTCAAGCCGATGCGGGGGAGAAAGACGGCGCTTGGCTCCACATCCCGCGCGAGATGGGCGTTCCCTCCGAAGGCCAACGCACCATCGTGAACGGGCAAGAAGAGTATGTATGGACCATCCCCATGAATAGCGTCGGCAACGATGGGCGTTTTGGTTCGCGCCAGCTCGTCAAACACACCCTCTACGCCTTCACCAAACCGGGAAAGCGTCGGGCACTGCGCGGTTACGTCGTCTACGACGGCGATCTCGAGTCCGCCGGAGTTACCGTCAAGCACCTCGTGAAAGGGGTTGAAGGGGGAAGCTACGGCATCATGACCGATCTGGACGTGTTGCCGCTCCGATCACCGGTTCCTGGTTTTCCCGAGTTCGCCAAAGCGGCCGAGCTACGTCCCGGCTTTGCCGTCGAAGACGCCCGCGGCGACTACCAGATCGAGTTCGACTTACGGCCTGCGGCCAACGGCTGGGCGCGCGTCCACTCGCTTCGCTTGCTGATGCGAACGGACCGTACTTAATTACTGCGCGTACTTGGCCTTCACCGACGCCAGCTCTTCGAAGACTCGGCCGTCGTAGCGCGACCGCAACCATTCCAGATACTCCGAGTGCGACCAAGTGAGCGGGCACGCCGACCCATTCTGTACGCCAGCCAACGGGCCGTCGTCCCAAACCTGCTCGGAGAACAAACCCTGCGGGTTGGCGAAGTTCTCGAAGTCGCTCGTGGCCTTCTCGAGGTCGATTTCACGCCCTAGCTCCAGCTCGAAGTGCAGCCGTTCGCCGGTAAGCAGCGGCCAAAGGCGTCCACGCTTCTCCTCGCCGTAGCCGTCGAACCGGTAACGATGCCAGCCGGGCCCCTTCGGCGTCTCGGTCTTTAGCATGGCATCGATCTCCGGCAAGCTGTCGAGCACCTTGGGACTTTTGGCCGCCCGGACCCCCAAGCGCACGAGAGCCAAAAAGCCGTGGTCCACCACTTCCGTTTCCCGGCGGAATGCCTCTTCACCGGTAAAGTTGGCGAGCTTGATCCAGCTATCCTTATTGGGGTCCCAGATGGCATCCCAAATCGAATTGCCCGTGCCCTTGTCCACTTCGTTACCGGCCAAACGGAGGTAGTACTTCCCGTTGCCGAATGGGGCGCCTATGCGCCCTTTGGTCGTAAAGGTCCAGGTGTCGATGTTGTCGTTGGGCTTCATGGCCCAGGCGTCGGCCGTCTTCAGCCACGTGGCGGCCAGCTCCGATTTTCCCACCGCAAACGCCAGCTCCGACGCCACCGACAATCCGCTAATCACGTAGGCCGCGGTGTTAGGGCTGATGCCGTAGGTCTCTTCCCACCGTTCGTTCTGCGTCCACGGCCCCATGGCGTACAAAAAGGCGCCGCCCGGCCCGACCACTTCCCACGCTTCGTCGGCGGTGATGATTCCGGCCTTCCACAAACGGTACGACAAGATCACGGGCATTCCGGTTTGGTCACCCTGGTACCCCCAGTAAACCGGACGGCTATCCACCCAATAGTTCTGGGCGAAGCTGCCCTCGCGCGAATGCCGGCGAGGACCAAAGTGCCAGTCGCCCGAGCCGGCTTTAAACTGCATTTCGCGTAGCCGGAAAAAGATCGATCGCGCCGTGGCCTTATCGCCAATCGCCATCAGCCCCATGCCGGTGTGGTAGAGGTCGCGCGGCCACACGACGTGATACGACGGGTTGTTGTTCGGATCGGCACTCGGTCCAACTTCGACACTCTTCTCGCCCCAGGGATTGGACATCGAGGCAATGATGGAGCCCGGATAAGTTTTGTCCTCCGAGGATTTGATGACGAGCGCCGACCCTTCGGCCAGGGCCTTGCGGCGGGCACTGTCGCCCGGGCGAATGGGTAGGTCGAGTCCCGACAGATAGTCACCCCACTGGGAAAAGAATCTTTCCTTCGAGCGATCGGTATCGAGATTCACTACCGTGGAATAGCTCTCGTCCGCGGCTTCCTTCGTTTCGCCAAACGCCGTGAACAAGGTGAAATCTACGATGCTGGGCTGACGAGGGGTTTCTAGCTCCGCCACCATGGCGACGTTACCGTCGGTCGCGCGGTGGAAAAGCCGGGTGAGCTGATGATTCTTGGTCAGGTCGGCGTAGCCGTCGCTGTGGCCGAGGTATCCCACCGACGTTTTGCGGAACGGGATCGTGGCCCGTACGGAGTGCCAGTTGTCTTTCTCGCCCGCAACTAGCGGCATCGCGTAAGCACTGTCGCCGAAGAGAGAGTTGCGCGCGGCCGGCTTGTGCACCAGGTAAAATTTGAGCCCTTCGGTGAAGTTACGGATGCGAATTTTCTGGATGAGCGTGTTCGAATCGGGATCGCTCCAGATCTCTTTTTCGATCGTGAAACGGCCGTTCGGCTCCCGGTTAATCACCGTGTAGAACGGTGCTCCGGGCTTACGCTTTACCTCGTGATTCAAGTGGTACTGCTCTTCCCAGAATAAGCTTTTGCCGTCGGTGATGACGATCTGCGTGTCGCGCGTTTGCGCCCAGTCGATGCGCGGATAAAACACTTCGGTGACGATGCCGCGAGCGATCGTGAACCACACCTTCGAGCCGCGATCGTAAGCCGTGCCGGCCCCCTGCTTTTCCGACGTGGCCCACGGAAACGCATTTCCCGGGGCGCCAAAGGCCAGATCTTCCCGCTCTGGCTCCGCGGGGCCGAACGCCTCGTCGTCAGCCAACGCGAACAACGGAAACAGCGCAATGATCCATACAAGCCTCGTAAATAACTTTGGCACGGTGTGGGCCCCCGAATTGTTAGGAACTGCTTATAGGAAAAGAAAGATAACCTGTTGGAAACACTTTAACTGACGCGGGAAAGCACAGGCAACGCCTTCGCTCGACGTTGCGCGGCGAATGCCGCCACGCAATGTAAGTGTAACGTCGCCCCGTTTACGGCTCTTCGATGACGATCACTTCGTAAGGCCGCAGATGCGGAATCACCACCGAATGCGGCTTATCGTGCGAAGCGTGGTGGTGCTTGTCGAGCCACTTAGCCGAGTACGGAAATTCGCTGTCGAAAATCACGTTGAAGCCGTTCGTCCAGGTGTCGACGCCGAAGCGGTAGTCGTGAATCTCTTTGTGTCCGAGATTAATCAACGCGTAGATCCGCTTACCCGTACGGTGATCGATTCTTAGCAGCGAGATGATCTTGTTGTCGTAGTCGACGTGATTTTCAACGTGCGGGTGTAAGTTCTCCGCCAAAAAGTGCGGCTTCTCCTGCACCAAACGCGAGAGGGAAGCAAAGTACTCCATGCTTTTTCGCTGGCTCGCCTCGCGCAGCAGCCACCACTCAACCTGCGGATTCTTGCCGAAGTTGCCTTCCTGCAAAATTCTCATCTGCGGCAGATCGAGGTACTGACTACCGGCCAGCATGCCGAGCGCGCCCCAGGCCTTGGTCTTTTTCTCGACGAACTCCCAGCCGCCCCCTTGCAGCAGGGTCGCGGGGTACGCCCCGGTAGCCCCATCGCGTGGGTTGCCCGCTTCGTCGTGATTGGTCGCGTACAAAAAGCGCATCAGCTCGCCCCAGTACCACGGATCGCGAATCGCCGAGCGAAGCTGTTCCATGCTGATCTGTTCGGTGAACTTGAGCCAGTTGTCTTTGTAGAAGTCGAACAGGTTGGAATGCGAACGAACATCGAACCCCATGCCGCCAAACCAGTCGAGCCGCTGCAACACGCGTTGCTCGCCGAAGAACATCTCGCCGATCAAAAGTGCATCGGGCCGGTGCTGGCGAATTGCCACCGCGAGCTCACGGATGAAATCTTCGCCGCCACCCTCTTCGTAGAAACGGATGCCGTCGAGGTTGTCCACGCGCACGCCATCGATGCGGTACCGCTTGAAGTGATTCACGACCCCGTCCACGAGGAACCGGCGTACGTACTGGTTCGCGTAGTCGAAGCGGCGGGTGTCCCAGGGGCTACGACGATCACC
>JBGSST010000161.1:0-42510 GCA_041736915.1 Bdellovibrionota bacterium | reverse complement strand
GCGGGCATCATCCCGTTTCTTCAGATGATGGCCCTCATCAGCATCAACTTGTTTCTCTTGAATCTGTTCCCCGTTCCCGTTCTCGACGGCGGGCATTTGCTGTTCTTCATCATTGAAGGCATCAAGGGCCGGCCGGTTTCCATCCGAACGATGGAAATGGCTAATCAGGTTGGGATGGTGTTCATCCTCTTCCTCGTGGGTCTTACGCTCTTCAACGACATTTCAAGGATACTGCTGCATTGAAAAAAATCTTCGTTCTAGATACGAGCGTCATTCTTTACGATCCGCAGTGCATCTATCGCTTCGAGGACAATCACGTGGTGATTCCGATCACCTGTCTCGAAGAGATGGATCGTTTCAAGAAAGAGCTCACCGAAATTGGCCGTAACGCTCGTCAGTTCGCGAGATACCTGGATGAAATACGTAAGCGCGGGTCGCTGATCACCGGCGTGGAGCTTGGCCCCAAAAAGGGTTTACTCAGCGTAGATCTGTACAAGGAAGGGGATAAGTACCTTCCCGCCGACCTCAAGTCGGACAAGAACGATCATCGTATTCTCGCGGTAGCGTTAAAGCTTCGGCAGGAAAAGCCCAACCAGCCCATCGTTTTCGTTACGAAGGACGTAAACCTTCGCATCAAAGCGGATGCGCTCGGACTGTTCTCGGTGGATTTCGAGCCGAGCCGGGTCACCCTCGAAGAGCTTTATAGCGGCGTGACGACGTACGACGTGCCGAGCGAGGTGATCGACAGCTTCACCCACGATCGCCGGTTTCCGATTCAGGACAAAGGACTTCACCCAAACACCTACGTGACTTTGGTCGACCAGCACAATCGTGAGCGAGTCGCGCAGGGGCGTTACAACGCCGCTACGAAAGAGATGGTGGCCCTGCGGATTCCACCGGACGGCGTATGGGGCATCAAGGCGCGCAACCTCGAGCAAAACTTCGTGCTCGACGCGTTGATGGATGACAGCGTTCAGCTGGTGAGCCTGGTCGGTAAGGCCGGTACCGGTAAAACGTTGATGGCGCTGGCTTGCGGTCTGCGCAAAACCATCGACGAAGGCAAGTACCAGAAGCTGTTGGTATCTCGTCCCATCTTCCCGCTCGGTAAAGACATCGGTTACCTGCCGGGTGAGATCGAGGAGAAGCTGAATCCCTGGATGCAGCCCATCTTCGACAACATCGACTTCATCGTGTCGGGGGCGGGCAACACCGAAAAGGCCTCCAAGCGCGGCAACCGCCGGGCGTGGCAGGAGCTGATCAATCAGGGCATGCTGCACATCGAACCGCTGACTTATATCCGCGGCCGTAGCTTGGCCTACCAGTTCCTCATCGTGGACGAAGCCCAGAACTTAACTCCGCACGAGATCAAAACGATCATCACGCGTGCCGGCGAGGGCACCAAGGTGGTGCTGACGGGCGACTGTTACCAGATCGATAACCCGTACGTGGACTCCAGCAACAACGGCCTCACGTACGTGGTGGAACGGTTCAAGAACGAAGAGATCTCGGCCCACACCACGATGGTGAAGGGTGAGCGCTCGGCGCTCGCGGAGATCGCCACGAACCTGCTGTAATCGTCTTATAAAAAATGAAAAAGCCCGTATCCCTCTCGGGGTACGGGCTTTTCGGCCTTCATACAGACTGCTTAAGAGTTATTCTTCGTCCGACGAACGACGGCGCTTCTTTTTCTTAGTGGCTTTTTCGGGAGCGGCCTTGGAGGCCGGCTTGCGATCGACTTTTTTTTCCTTCGCCGCCGCTACCGCGGGAGCCGCGGCCGCCGAGTTACCCGTTCCGCCACCCATCAGGCGGGCCAGCTTCTCGTACTCGGATACCGACTTGGTCAGCGCCTCGCGATACTTCTTGGCAAAATCGTCGTATTTTTTCGTAGTGATCGGAGCGTAGTCCTCACCGGCAATCAGTCCGGCACCTAAGTTGCGGCGGCGTCCGAGCTCTACCTTGCCGACCGGGCTCAAGCCCTTGGCCGGAGAGAAGGTCGTGTGGTTATCGTCCATGCCCCGGCGGTAGTTGTACTTATCCACCACGGCTTTCACGGCCAGCATCTTCGTATCCAGCAAATCTTTGGCGGCGTCCTTGGCGGTCTGGCCTTTCTTGGTCGCCCAGCCGAGCTTCTCGGCGTAGGTGAGGAGCATCTCGAGGTTATCGAGCGCGACTTCCTTGTCGGCTTCGCGCGTGCGCTTTTTCATCCACGCGGGACCTACGTTTCCTTCCGTGCGGCGCATGAATTCCGCGCGAATCGCGGTTTCAACGACCAGCGAGGGAAACTCATTGCCCTTGCGGTCGCGGGCATCAAAGCGTTTTACGAGGGCCTTCACGCGATCGGTGATGGCTTCTTCGCGCGCCGTGCGGTGCTCATCGGATGCCTCCGCCGCTTGGTGCTGCTCGGCTACCGCCGGCTGCGACTCTTCTTCGTGCACTACCTTGGGGTGAACTTTTGCGGGGGGCGGCGTTTGCGCGCGAACCTTTTTGCGAGTCTCGGGCTGCGGAGCCGGAGCTTCTTCTGCGCCATCCGGATTGTACTGAACCTGCGGTTCCGACGGAGCCGCCGTGGGGTCACCGGCATCGGCGGACGGAGGAGGTTCACCCGGACCTTCTTCCGCGACGGAATCGATCGGGGGCGGCGCCTCATCCGGAGCTTCTTCCGAACGGAGGGGACTGGTGTAAAGGCCAGCCACCAGAACGAGAGTGAGGGCCCACAAAAATTTGTTCGTTTTCATGCTGGACTCATCGGTAAGGCAGCGCGTCGTCTTTAGATCTAAAAAGTGTAATCTTCCTCACATTTCCCGGTCTATCCGCCGATACCATTACATGGACCGCACAGACTTAGCCGGACAAAGGGCCGTGACCAGATACCTGGTTCGCGCCGTCGAGCTCGCGCATCGGTCGCAGCTCGATGCGGTCCCGGGCTATCACCGCGCGTACGAAGCGTTGTACCCCGCGTACAAGTATTTCTTCGACGGCAACGTGCTCCGTTGGCTGAATCGCAACCATGACATTCTGGGCAATGGCCATCTAATCGACGCGGGCGCAAACTTCGGCGTCATTTCCAAAGCCCTCGTGCGAGCGCTGGCTCCCGGCTGCGGTTTGCTCAGCATCGAACCGGAGCCCCACTGTTTCCGATCTCTGGTTTCTCGGCTGTCCCAATTTGATCGCGTGCGTTGTCTGCCGGTGGCGCTGGGAAGCAGTAATCATCGCGGAGCGCTCCGCGTGCATCCTTACCACCGTGGGGATCATCATTTGCTAAGCCCAAACCAAACTGGGAACGGGCACCAGGCGTTAGCCGTTTCTGTCCGAACGCTGGATAGCCTGACGGATGAACAAGGACTATCGCTTGCGGACGTAACTTTCGTGAAGCTGGATCTGCAAGGATCTGAACGGCACGCACTCGAAGGAATGAAGGGCATCCTGGCCAACGCGAGATCGCTCACTCTCTGTTTAGAGTTCGCGCCCTCCCTTCTACAAAGAACGGGTTCCGACCCCGCGGAGCTCTTCGCCTTTCTAAAAAGTTTCGGATACGGCACGATTTCCCGGGTCACGCCGACCGGCCAGACTCGGCCAGTTTCGGATTGGCGAGACCTCATCACGCTAGGGAGCACCGACATTGTGGTGACCCGTTCCGCATGAGGCCGCGATCTTTTTTCCCTGGCCTGCTCTTGATTACGATGGGCGGCTACGCGTTAAGAGTTCACTACCTGGCAAACTGGGGAATATGGCAGGACGAGATCGCATTGTGGATGGAAGTACTCGGCATGGATTCCTGGACCGCCGATCCTATTCTGCCCCGCACGTTGATCTACCTCTGGATGTGGATTGCCGGCGATACCTCTCTGTTCGCATTGCACTTTGTACCTATTCTTACCGGGGGAGCCGCGGTCGCCGCATTCGGAGCTTTTCTGCGCGAGTTAGCACGCCCCGCTTGGGGAGAGGATAAAGCTGCCACCCTTGGCTGGATAGGAGCCTCCCTTTTCTCCGTTTGGCCGGCCGCCATTTACTACAGCGTCGAGGCTCGTCCATACGCGTTCTTGCTGCTCGCGGTTCCGCTTTTGTATCTTACCTTTTTACGGGTCGTACGAGACCCGCGGGCGATCAACTTCGCTCTGTACTCCGCCAGCGTAGCATTCACGAGCAACTGCCATTACATAACTGCCCACATTCTCGTTGGCTTTTTCATCGTCATAATTTGGGAAACTTTTCGTAACCGTACTTACCGAAAAACTGCGCTACTCGTTGCCGCCACCTCGGTGGGCTGCCTACCCGCGCTACTGACGATGAGGGTGAACTACGTTTTACCCGTATTGGAGCCAACGCCCGTACTGTCGGTCGCTCGCTACCTTGGCACTTTCTTTTGGTACGATGGGCCCGCGTTCCTGAACGCCCCAGGTGCCCAGTTCGTCGGGATTCCCTTGTTCCTATTGGTCGTGGCGTACGGCGGTCATCGACTGTGGCTTGCTGGCCTCAAGCGCGAGCTCGCCATTATGACCGCCGTTAGCGTCACCAGCCTATGTATGGTGTACGGGTTTCTGGGTGAAAAGGGGAACTGGGGGCACTTCCCCGTAGCCCGCTACCTCGTGCATCTGCTGATTCCCATGGGCACGATGTTATCGGTAGCCGTGCTAGTAGCGGTCGAAAAGTGGCGCAGAGCGGCTCCGCTAGTTCTCGCCCTAGCGGTTTTGCTGGTCGCCCCTACCGTTCTCGAGAATGCACAAGCTGACTTTCGAAACGCCGCAACGATTCTGCGCTCGAGCCCGCCGATGGATGGAGTCGTCGTCATCGGAGAAAGAGCACTTCACGCGTTTGGGTACTATTACGGTAGCCCGGCGGGGTTTCATCAACTGAGTCCCTTAAGCGGGGGAAAAATATCCCTTCGCGAGGTTCGTCCCATTGCTGGCCGCGGCGGCCTTAGAACGATGTGGGACGTCGCGAAAACCGAGACCACCCTAGAGGCGGGACGCTACGCGTTCGTCGTCGATACAAACGACATCAATCGCGGCGCATCGGTTTGCCAGTCTTTTGAGGGACGATTCGAAAGAAGCGAATCTCCCAACCTAGGATTCTGCCACCTACCGGTGAAGTACGGTTATAGGTAGCCCTGCGCCTGCAGGGTGAAAAGCTGAGCGTAGCGGCCTTTCTGGGCCACTAGAGTTTCGTGCGTGCCTTGCTCCACGATCTTTCCGCCTTCAATCACAATGATCCGATCCGCCATGCGCACGGTAGGAAACCGGTGGGAGATCAAGATCGAAGTACGGCCCTTCGTCAGCTCGCGAAAACGCTCGAACACCGCGTGCTCCGCTTCCGCGTCCAGCGCCGCCGTGGGCTCGTCGAGAATGAGAATATCGGCCTCTTCGCGCATGAAGGCGCGAGCCAGCGCCACTTTCTGCCACTGGCCGCCAGAAAGCTCGAGGCCGTCGAGAAACCAGCGTCCCAGGGGAGTCTTTAAACCACCGGGAAGCTGATTCAAAAGTTCGGAGCCGCCGCTCAATGCCAGCGCACTCGTAATACGTGGCTCGTCTTCCAGGTGCTCGACACTGCCTAGGCCGATATTTTCGCCGAGCGAGAGCTGGTACTTATTGAAGTCTTGAAACACCACGCTGATCCGGCGGCGTAGCTCCGACTCGTCCCAGTGCTCGAGGTCTTTACCGTCGAGATAGATCGCCCCCTCGGTAGGCGCATAGAGGCGAGTCAGTAATTTAATCAACGTGGTCTTGCCCGCGCCGTTATGACCGACGAGGGCGAGACTCTGCCCTTCGGGAATCTCGAGCGTGATGTTTCGCAGCGCCCAGTCTTTCTGCCCCGGATACTGAAAGCCCACGCTGTCGAATCGCAACCCTCGCCCGGATTTCACCGGCTGAACGGGATCGCGCCGTCGCTGAACAATGGGAATCGCAAAGTACTCGAACAGGTTCGACATGTAGAGGTTGTGCTCGTACATGCTGCCCACGGCGGTGAGGCAGGATTGAAACGCCTGCTGTCCCTGACGAAAAGCCACCACGTAGAGGGTCATCATGCCCAACGTCATCGCCCCCGTGGCGGCGGCTACCGCGATGAGAAGGTAGCAGCCGTAGAATGCCGCCAGCGCCAGCAAGGAGAGCCCGTACGCCCAAAAGGATCGGCGAACGGCGAGCCGTTTATCTTCCTCATAAAACTGCCGGCCCGTTTTCTTGTAACGTTCCATCAGCACGGGGCCGAGCCCCAAGGCCTTCACCTCTTTGGCGTGCGTATCGGTGGCGAGAACGTACTCGACGTAGTTCAGCCGGCGGCTGTCGGCCGAGCGCCAGTTGCGGATGCGAAAGGCGGTGTTGGAAAACTTCATCTCCGCCACCGTTGCCGGCAGAGCGGCGATCACCAAAGCCAGGACCGCCCACTTGCTGAACGCCACGAGGAGCGCCACGTAGCCGACCAACGTGAGCAGATTTTGAATGAGCTGGAGAATGTCGGTAACCATCGCCACCGGACGGGACGAAGCCTCGCGGCGTGCTTTGGTCATCTTGTCGTAAAACTCGGAGTTCTCGAAGTGGCTCAGCTCGAGTGTAAGCGCCTTCTCCAAAATTCTAATGTTCACGTCGAGGCCGAGCTTGGCGCCAAGCTGCGCGCGCATCAAAAACAACAACCGCTGCACCAAAGCTTGCGCGGCGACGAGCCCCAGCTCGACGAAGACCCACTGCTCGGTAAGGGGCCGCGACCCCGCCACCACGCTATCGACGATCAGCTTGCCGACGTAGGCGATGGAAAGGGGCAAAAGCGCCGAAAGCACCGTCAAAACCGCGATGCCGAGACTACCCGCCGGCGACGCTTTCCAGGCCAACCGGAGGCTGGCGGGAATATGGGTGAAGCTAGTTTTGAAGAATTTTAGGTTCATACTATGGGAAACATAGTGGACAACGAATCGTAGAGGTCTCTGCTGCAAGTCCTAAAAAGTCAGGGATCACTCAGCCTGATACTTGGCCAGGCCTAACGCCACCATCGTGCCTTCGCCTTCGATAGACTCGATGGCGAAACTACCATTCCACGACTCAATCGTCGATTTTGCGTGGTACAAGCCCAGCCCATTTCCATCAGCTTTACCCGACGTAAACCCGCGCTTTCCTACTTGTCTAACAATGGCTTCGGGAATTCCTTTACCGGTGTCAGTAATCTCAAGAACTAAGAGATCGGGCGTGCTTCGAAGAAGCACAATTACATGGCCTTCTCCGAAAATTGACTCGATAGCATTATTGAGAAGATTAGAAGTAATGCGGGTGAACTCGGATGCTTGAACCTCGGCATGTAATTTGTGCTGTCCTGACTCTACTTCCCAATGAATGCGCACTTTCGTCTGCGTACCGAGAACGGATTTCTTTTCTTCAATGACCGTTTCAACTAGCGCGGCAATATTCTGAATCGAAAAGTTCTCCATTGCAGGTTGGAAAGGCTCGCTGACTTGATCTTCGTTTTGGGCAAACCTTAATTCCCTCTCTTTATCCATGAGGCTCTTTGCAATATCCTTCACTCGCGCGACTGAGTTTACAGCCAAGTTCCGCTTTGTTTCGGGAAGAAGTGAGATGTCTTCCAGTGCAACATTCAAAGCCATGATGGGGGAGCGCAAGTCGTGAGCAACTTGCGCAGCGAACTTGCCCAAAGCATATGACTTTTCCGTCGCGATCTCTTTGGCTTGTGCTACCGACAGAGCGGCTAGTATCTCTTCGAGGCGTGAAAGGATTCCAACTATCCCGTCTTTCTCCTCAGTTCTAATTCCCGCGCCTTGAAAAAAGTGGGACAGGGTCCGAACGGAGGCGGCCTCGAGTAAGGAGATCATGCGCACCGATAGGAGTGCAAAGAGAAGATATATGAGCGCTAGTCCGGAATAAATGGCTACGGGGGATTGAAAAGGCCGGCACATCGTGATGCTAACGCTGACCAAATCCTCAGCCCTGACCAATTCGATTGGACCAGTCCGACAATGACCATCGGCGATTTGGTTGCCCGCCTTAAATTTTTCGGCGCCTCCGGAAATCTCCACGTAAAGGTCGGCAAAATCACGGCCAATCCCCTCGACAAAAGATCGATAGTCAGCGCGGTTCAGGTCGGCAATGCGAGAACGTGTCAGCGTCTCCCACTGACTGTCGATAAGGCGCTGGTTCTCTGCCGAAGAAAATCGGACGAACCAGAAACCAGTCAAAACTAAGACGGCCAAGCCAACTGAGTTGAGAATGAACCATGCACGACGCGGCGGAAAGATACGCAGCGACCTATTTTTCCGGCATAACGGCAGCATTCGACCAGTGAACTACCCCAAAGCGAACGCTTTTATCCAATCTTTTTCGTAAGTTCAGTACTGAGTGCCGTAAACCTTTGAATGAATTGACATTACGCGTTATTTCACGGTAACTAAGACCACTTAACTGATAAGGGGTAATTAATGAAAAACGTATGGGCTGTTTTGATTGTGGTTTTGAGCTTCCCAACCATTCTGGTCAGTAATGTAACGTCACTTGTCCGAGTACAGTTTAACGGTCCAGTCAGTGCGGACCATGCTTCGAACTGTAACTTCTAAGCCTTAAAGTCAGCGAATTGAGGAGACCGAGATGGTGCGCGGGGTTAACCTTTACCTTCTAGGTCTTATTTTTTTTCAGCTTTCTAGCTTTGGAGTTGGAGCGATGGATTCAACCGACAAAGTTCTCCGCGTCTTTTTCCCCTTTAAAGTTCTTAGAACAGACGCGAAGCTTTTGGATCCGTCCAATACCGCCAGCGTCTACGAATACTATCTGCTCGAAAACCTCGGTGTCGGTTTGCTTCGCGATGACGTCTCAGATCTCCGAGGATATTCCGGCTTGTTGGCGACACATTGGGAGCAGGTGTCAGCAAAGCATTGGAGTTTCACCCTAAGGAAAAACCTAAAGTGGAGTGACGGTTCTGAACTATCTCCCGACCAAATCCTTACCCACTTTCAGGGCCTGAAAAATCGGCAGAGCAGGCACCTAGTTAACTTCCAACACCTCGATAGAGTATCTCTTGGGGAATCTGGCAAGACCATCCACTTTCGTTTTAAATCTGCTACAAACCAGAGTTTTCTCCACGAACTAGCACTGGCCGACGCAGTACTAGTTCATCCGGATAATTTAACTAAAGACTGGAGAAAGACGTCGGGGCACTACTCAGTCGAATCATTCGATTCGAACGCGAAGAAACTAGTGCTCGCCGCAAACTCATTCTGTCCGGGTTATCAGTCTGGTGGCCCACGCCGGGTCGAGCTTTTTGATGTTTCTTCACCAGCAGAAAGTAGTGACCTGTTTGAAAAAGTGGTCACCGACATTTACTCGATACCTTCGCTGCCGTTCACTCCTGAGAGCAAGAGCTTAGTTGCGCGTGCAAAGGGCCGTCTATTGGGCCAACCGAACCTCATCTACTTCTGGAAGTTCAATCCGATCAACCCTCTTACCACGAACTTAGATGCGAGACGCGAGCTTGCTAGTTTAATCTCTGAAACATTCCGTGATTTTAAATCAGGCGAGGAGGCCGGTTACTATTCGCAGCTAGTGTCGCCGGGTTACAGCGGAGCGCTTTCCAAGTTTGATGTACCGAATACCAAGACCAGCGTATTAAAAGGCAAAACTATCCTGCTGCGATTTAGACCGCCATTCGAATACTTAACCAACGAGCTTAATGTTCTTAGGTCGGGAGCATTGAAGCGTGGAATCACGCTAAAGTTGGCGTTTGATGCCTTCACGCCAGGCGAAGTTGCGGATCCTGACGAGTTCGCACGAGTCCAAGGATTTAAGGGAAATCAAAAAGATGCCGTAGGCAGTTGGAGTTTTCTTTTTACTGCCGGAAAAGGTGATTTGGGGCCGTTTCGTGAGCAAGGCAAACCGTTGCTTAATAAGGTCTTAGAAGCAGATAGCGATGATTTGAAATCCCAACACTTGAAGACGCTACATCAGTTCACTTTGGAGAATGCCTTCGCGGTGCCTTTTCTTAATCATAGAGAACAGATTCTGATTAGTGATCGAGTTGATCTAAAGCGATGGAACAGATTTGATCTAAGGCTTCGTTTTTATGACGTCCTCTGGATCAAGTAATCCAGTATTTTTGCGCCTGTGGAATCCGTCGTTGTCTTACCTTCGCAGGGGCCATGATCTCTATTCGCTCCAAGGCGCCCAAAGCCAGATCACGTGGGGCTTTTCCCGAAAGCGGCTTCCTTTGTTTCGGAGTTTGGTTCAGTGTTCTATGAGCGGTTTCGGCCTAACGGCGCTCGGGTTCGCTGAAGGTTTTTCAGTCCAAGCGGCACTGGCTAAAGGTTTTACGGAGGCATGGGAACGGCTTTGGTACCAGAGGGTAAAATCGAAGCAAATCGGTCTTCCTTTTCCCGTTTCCTCGACTAATGGTTTTGCTGCCGGCCCGTCGAGCGAATTTGCGCGCATTCGCTCCCGGTTGGAGTTGATTGAACGAGCCGTCATTCAGACGCTGTGGTCTGAACGCATTCCCGCCCCTCTTATTGACACACCCCCGGACATCACCCTGACCAAACTGCGTTTGGCACGCCGGGGCTGGAAAGTGACGGTTCGCCAAGTGGATTCCCTTACCCTTGGAGTCGTGCTTCTTGGCATAGCCAAACACGAGTCACACGGGATAGTTTTCGATTCAGTCCACGTCGATTCTTGTCAGAGGGCGCACCAGAGGCTTCTGTTCTCGCTGGAGCGGATGATTCATGCGGATATCGCTCCCCTGGATGTGTTGCCCTCCGTAGCCGGCCCCTTGGAACATGCCGCATTTTATAGGAATACGAACAATGCGTCTGCTTTCGCCTTTCTCGAGGGTAGCGGAGGCGGTTCGGTGGAGTTGAACAAACCGAATGCACTAGAGTCAATTGTTCTGACGAGTGCGGGTCGTTTTCCATCGGTCGTAGTCTCCTACCATCCCGATTGGCCAAAGTTGTCCTGGGGCACCCAATCGATCTACGGAAAAAATATCTGGCCGCATCCGATTGCTTAGCTATTCGGACCTATGAACTAAGCGCGGTTGACATACATATATGGTGGTTTAGAGTTTTCCAAATGGATCGGAAAAAGATCTCGACCACGGTGTACATCACCCAGGACCAAAACGCCCTTCTGAAGCAGTTGAATCAGAAGACGAAAGTGCCCATTGCGGAGTACATCCGTGAAGGCATTGATCTCGTTTTGGAACGTTATCGAGATCACCTACCCGGTCAGCTATCCTTGCTCGGCGAGAGCAAAGAGTCCGACAGCAGCACCAAATCCGGCCGCCGTCTGCCACTCGACAATTAGCCGGAAGTTTTAAGGTGAGTTTGCCGCTGTGACCGACCCAAAACGCATCAGAAATTTTTGCATTATCGCCCATATCGACCACGGGAAATCGACGCTAGCCGACCGGCTGCTCGAGATTACCGGCGCCCTCACGTCGCGTGAGATGAAGTCGCAGTACATGGACCAGCTCGATATCGAGCGCGAGCGCGGCATCACCATCAAGGCCCAGACGGCCCGCCTGAACTTCACCGCCAAAGACGGCAACGAGTACGTACTTAACCTCATCGACACCCCAGGGCACGTGGACTTCGTTTACGAAGTGTCGCGCTCTTTGGCCGCCTGCGAAGGTGCCATCGTGGTGGTCGACGCGTCCCAGGGGGTGGAAGCCCAGACGCTGGCGAACGTCTATCTGGCGATCGACAACAATCTCGAGCTCGTACCCGTACTGAACAAGATCGACCTTCCCGGCGCGGACGTCGAAGCGACAAAAAAAGAAATTGAAGAGATTGTCGGCATCTCCACCGAAAAGTCGGTAGCGATCAGCGCCAAGGAAGGCACCAACATCAAGCAGGTGCTCGAACATGTGGTGGAATACCTTCCGCACCCCGAAGGTGACCCGAACAAGCCGCTGCAGGCCCTAATTTTTGATGCCTGGTTCGACGAGTATCAGGGCGTGATCTTTTTGCTACGTATCGTGCACGGCTCGCTGAAGCCCGGGGACAAAGTCCGCATGATGCATTCCAAGTCCGAACACGTGGTGCTGAAGCTCGGCGTGTTTACTCCGCAGGGCAAGGAAGTACCGGCGCTAGGCGTAGGCGAAGTTGGTTACGTCATGGCCAACATCAAAAACCTGCGCGATGTGAAGATCGGTGACACCGTCACCAACGCCAAAGAGCCGATCCACGAAGCGGTGCCCGGTTTTAAAGAAGTGAAACCGATGGTGTTCGCGGGTCTCTACCCGACGATGGCCGACGGCTACGAGAATTTAAAGGCTGCCCTGGCCAAGCTGACGTTGAACGATAGCGCCATCACCTTCGAGGCGGAGAGCTCGGACGCACTGGGCTTCGGTTTCCGCTGTGGTTTCTTGGGCCTTCTGCACATGGAAATTGTGCAGGAACGTCTAGAGCGCGAGTTCAACGTGAGCCTCGTCACGACCGCACCGACCGTGGTCTACAAAGTCACCGACGTACGGGGCAAAGAGACTCAGGTGTACAACCCGTCGCAGCTGCCTCCGCAGAATCAGATCGAGGTCATCAACGAACCGATCGTGCACATCACGATTCACACCCCCGAAGAGTATTTGGGGAACCTCATCAAGCTGTGCGAAGAGCGGCGCGGGGTCCAAACGAAGCTGCACTATTTCAGTCCGAAGCGGATCCTGTTGGAGTACGACGTTCCGTTCAACGAAGTGGTGCTGAACTTTTACGACCGTCTGAAATCGTGCAGCAAAGGCTACGCGAGTCTCGATTACGAGATCGTTCGTTTTCAGCCGGGAGACCTGGTTAAGCTCGATCTTCTCGTGAACGGCGTGCCGGTCGATGCCCTGAGCTGGATCGTTCACAAAGACAAAGCCTACTTCCGCGGGCGTGAGCTGACGATCAAGATGAAGGAAGTCATCGAGCGGCAGATGTTCGAAGTCATCATTCAGGCGGCCATCGGCGGCAAGATCATCGCGAAAACCCGAATTGCGCCTATTAGCAAAAACGTGTTGGCCAAGTGCTACGGCGGTGACATTTCCCGTAAGCGGAAGCTGTTGGAGAAACAGAAAGAGGGCAAAAAACGAATGAAGAGCGTGGGGAACGTGGAAATTCCTCAGGAAGCCTTCTTGGCCGCCCTGTCTATCGACGATTAAGGGAGGCGCCTAGTGCGAGATAAAGTCCGCTATTTTATCGGCGCTTTTCTCCTAGCTACCTTCGTTGCCTTGTTTGCCCGGTTCTTGCTCATCGAGAACTTTCGCGTCTCGTCGGATTCCATGCGGCCCAATTTGGTTTCCGGAGATCTGCTGCTGGTCTCGAAGTTTAACTACGCCCTACGCATTCCGTTTACGTCGATCGAGTTCTACCGATTCCGCAATCCCTATCCCGGTGAGGTCGTTCTTTTCACCCTCCCCGAGTTCGGGATGGAAACGTACGTTAAGCGCGTGATCGCGCTCGAAGGGGACACCGTTCAGATCAAGGATGGCGTGCTGACCGTGAACGGCGTGCAGGCTTCGTACGGCGACGTGGCGACCACGCCCGGAACCAAACGCGAGATTTTGGGTACCCAAACCGAGCGGCTGGTCATTCCCGACCGAAACCAAGGCGGCGACTACGGCCCCGCGAAAATTCCCCGCGGCCATTTCTTCGTGCTCGGCGACAACCGCGGCGAAAGCATCGACAGCCGCAAGTGGGGGCCGGTGCCACTGTCCTACCTGCGCGGCAAAGCCTGGCTGGTGTGGATGTCGCTCGCCCCGAACGGCAGTCCGCGCGTCAGCCGCGTAGGCTTCGTCCCGAAAACTTAAGCCGTGAACTTAATGTCCCACTCGGTTCCTTGGGGGGAGTCGAGGAGGAGTACGCCCTGGGCGAGAAGCTCGTCGCGAAGTTTGTCGGACTGAGCCCAGTCTTTCGCCGCGCGAGCGGCGGTACGGTCGGCAATTTTCTTTTCGACGTCCGCTACCGAGAGACCGCGTTCAGTGAGAATGCGTCCGCGCAGGTCTTTCAAAAAATCTACCGGGTTGGCACCGAACAAATTCAGCACGCCCGTCAGCTTCTGCATGTTTTCCAAGAATACCGACGCCAAATCCCCCGCCTTCGCGGTGCCCTTGAAGCCTTTTTTCTCGAAGAAGTTGTTCATCGCGCGGACGTAGTCGAAGATCAGCGCGAACACGCGGGGCGTGTTGAAATCATCGTCCAACGCCTGCCGCCAAGCCGATTCGAACTCGTTACCGACTTTTTCGAGCGTCTGCTCTTCGGGATTCGACGGTGCGCCACCGTGAACGGAGGCCATTGCGGTAGCGCGCAAGATTGCCGAGTAGATGCGGTGCAAGCCGGCTTGGCTGTCGCGAATGGTCTTGTCCGAGAAATCGATGGGCGAACGGTAATGGCCCGATAGCAGCAAAAACCGCAGAGTCTCCGGCCCGTACTGTTTCATGAAATCGCGATTCAGCACAATGTTGCCGATCGACTTCGACATCTTCTCGTTGTTCATCGAGAGCAAATTGTTGTGCATCCAGTAACGAACGTACGGCTTCTTCGTGTACGCCTCGGACTGCGCGATCTCGTTCTCGTGGTGAGGATGACAGAGATCCAAACCGCCGCCGTGAATGTCGAATGTTTCGCCCAGATGTTCGAGCGACATCGCGGAGCATTCAATGTGCCAGCCCGGTCGTCCCTTGCCCCACGGGCTGTCCCAAGCCGGCTCGTCCGCCTGCTTTTGCGGTTTCCAAAGGCTGAAATCCAGAGGGTCCTGCTTCTTCTCGTCCGCTTCGATGCGCACGCCAACTCGCAGGTCGTCGATCTTTTTGCCCGAGAGTTTTCCGTACTCGGTGAACTTACGAACGGAGTAAAGCACTTCGCCATCGTCGGTAACGTAGGCCGCGCCGTTCGCGACTAGCCCCTTCACCATTTCGATGATCTGCGGAATATGCTCGGTGACTTTCGGCGCAACGGTGGGAATACGGATACCCAGCTGGCCCATGTCTTCGCGGTATTCTTTGATGTACTTCTCGGACACGACCAACGCGTCCATCTTCTGTTCGCGCGCCCGGTTGATGATCTTGTCATCCACGTCCGTGTAGTTGCTGACGAACTTCACGTCGTAGCCCGAATATTCCAGAAAACGGCGGACCACGTCGAAGAAGACGGGCGGCCGGGCATTTCCGACGTGGGTCAGGTTGTAGACGGTGGGGCCGCACAGGTACATGCGGACTTTACCCGCATCGATGGGCTGGAACGGCTCCCGCTTCCGGGTAAGTGTATTGTAAATCTCGAGTGCCATTAGTGTTTCACGGACCGAATGACGATGAGGGCCTGGCAGGCCACGGCTTTTTTCTCGCCGATGGGGCCTAAGCCTTCCATGGTCTTGGCCTTCAAGCTGACCGAAGTCATTTCGAGGCCGAGCGAGCGGCAAAGATTCTGGCGGATAGAATCCGACACCGGGGCAATCTTGGGCTCTTCCGCAAAGAGGTTGAGATCCAGCTGCGCGACGACCCAGCCCATCCGCTTTACTTCCGCCATCGCGGCCTGAAGAAAGTCCTGACTGTTGCGATCTTTGTTCACGGGGTCTTTATCGGAAAACCACTGGCCGATGTCGCCTAACGCCAGGCTACCGAGCAACGCATCGGTGATGGAGTGAAGGATCACGTCGCCGTCGGAGTGCGCAATCGTCTTGAACTTACAGGGGACGGCAACGCCACCCAGCATGATGGTGCCCTCGTTATCAACGGGGACCAGACGGTGGATGTCGTAACCAATACCGAATCGCATAGTACTTATTGCCTTTCGGCTTCCGCGCTTTCGCGGAGCTGAATGAACTGTTTCAGAGCGGCCAGCTCGAACTCGTAGGTGAGCTTGATATTACGGAGGTCGCCTTCGAACGCCCCCACCGGAATACCGTAGTACTCACAAAGCGAGGCATCATCGGTGAACTGCAGCTCCGGATTCTGGCGAACCTTGTCCGACAGCTCACGAATCACGGTGTACTCGAAAATTTGCGGCGTTTGTACGCGGTGGATCACCTGGCGATCGAGAGTCTCGACCACGCGTTCCTGCTCAATTCGCTTGAGCGTTTCGACCACGGGCACGACCGGAACCCACGCGCCGTAGGCACGGTCCAGCAGGCAGGCGCGAACGCGCTCCATGAAGGGCGCGGACAAATACGGACGGCAGGCGTCGTGAATCAGCACGCGATCCGGAATCGGATTGAGGGCCTCGACGGCCTCCAATGCGAGGAACGAGCTTTCTTGCCGCGTCTCTCCCCCGGCGATCACTCGGATCACGGTGGATTTCGAAGGTACGACGTAGGTATCCAAAAGCTCTTCGGTTTGCCCAATCGATGCTTTCGGCGTCGTGAGAATGATCTGCCGAAAGCAGTCGAGCGCGATCAGGGATCGCAGCGCGTGAACGAACACCGGGGCATTGCCCAGCATTTGAAACTGTTTTGGCTGAGTCTCAGGCTTCGCCGAAGCCGAAGAGGCAAAACGCGAGCCGGTACCACCGCCCAATAAAATGGCGTCCATGGTCAGCATGCGTAAAAGTACTGGTTAGGGTCAGGTTCCGAAGATGGCTTCAAGCTCTTTCTCTACTTGTTCTTCCTTCAGATTTTGGGCCAGCGAGAGCTCTTTTACTAGCAGCGTCTTCGCTTGGTCGAGAAGCTTGCGCTCTCCAAAAGAGAGCTCTTTATCGTGCTTCAAGAGGAACAACGCCCGCAACACTTGCGCAATCTCGTGCACCTGTCCAGTGTGGATTTTCTCCATGTACTCGCGGTACCGGCGGTTCCACGTCTGGTGGTCGATGTCCGACGGCTCACGGTTGCGAAGGATCTTATAGACCTCTTCCACCTGGTTCTGCTTGATGATCGGGCGCAGGCGCGTAGCCGACGTCTCGATAGGCACGAACACCTTTTTAGGCGCGCCGTTGTCTTGGATCTCGAGGATATAGAAACGCTGTTTGTTACCCTTACCGAACTCGCGTTCTTCGATGCCTCTTACGACACCTACCCCGTGGGAGAGATGAACTGCGTTATCGCCCACTTTGAATTGATGCATACTGACCCCAGAACAAAAGGAAAATTTTGGAGAACTGCTTATACCACGGGTAGTGGGGCTTTGCACGGATGTTGATGGTTTTTTGACACAGAAGGGATTACGCATAAGGTAATTTTTCATATTTTCAGTCAGTTAAATGCGTCATTTTTTTGCTACATAGAGTCGTTGACCGAATGCATTAATTCTTCTACGGTCCGACTGGGCATCATGCACATTGTTCCCACCACACCTATCCGGCTCTATTTGGCGTCGACCTCACCGCGGCGAAGGCAACTTCTCGAGGCTTTAGGCCTGCCATTCCACGTGGTTCGCACCACCGATGAGGAGAAGCACCCGAGCGTGGAAACGCTCGAAGAGATCCTCAAAGAGAATGCCGAGTCCAAAGCGAAAATGGGGTTTGCCCAGTGCGGTGACGATAAAGGGCTCTCGATTGGAGCCGATACGCTGGTGGCGGTGAACGAGACCGTTTTGGGCAAGCCGAGAAATCCGGCGGACGTCGTGGCCATGCTGCGGGCGCTTTCGGGCCGGAGCCACAAGGTGATGACCGGGGTGGCGCTCGTTACCGCGAATAAGGTGACCCATTTTGTCGAGACCAGTGAGGTCGTCTTCCGCACGCTGACCGATCAAGAGATCGTAGCCTACTCGCGCATCCAAGAGCCGTACGACAAGGCCGGTAGTTACGCCGTACAGGGAGCTAGCTGCGTCTTCATCGAAAAGATCGTGGGCTCTTATACCAACGTGATGGGTTTACCGACCGAACGCCTCTTGAAGCAGCTGGAGCTACACACCGGCATTCCCATTTTTGAATGGTTCCCGGGGCACAAATGAGCGCCGAGTGGGAGAAGCTGCAGGACGAGATTCGTCACCGTAGCCCCCATCCCGAACGCGTGACAATCCTCGGCGCCTGCAAAGCGCAGCCGGTGGACAAAGTTCGGGCGCGCATTGCCGATGGCCTCAATGTCTTGGGCAACAACTACGTGCAGGAAGGTCACGCCCTGCGCGAGCAGCTGTCCGATTTCAAGGGCGAGTGGCACTTCATCGGCCATATCCAAAGCCGAAAAGCGCGCGAGCTGGTGGATTACGACTGCGTGCAGAGCCTAGACCGCATCAGCGTGGCGCAAGAGCTGAACCGCCGGCTCGAAGAGAAGAACCGGCGCATCAAGGTACTGGTCGAAGTAAACGTGGGCGGTGAGGATTCGAAGTCGGGAATTCCGCCGGAGAATCTCGAAGAGTTTCTGTTTCAGCTGCGCTTGCTGCACCACCTCGACGTGGACGGTTTGATGGGTATGCCGCCGCCTTTGCAGCCGGTGGAAAATCGTCGTCCTCATTTCAAAAAGCTGCGGGCGCTGTTCGACGAGTTCGGCAAAGGCGCGTGGCGGCGTCTGTCGATGGGCACCAGTGAAGACTATGCCGTCGCCCTCGAAGAAGGTTCCACGTTGATTCGTCTGGGCACCGTGCTTTTCGGTGAGCGGCCCGCAAGGCCCTAAGCCGTCTCTAACCGGCGCGGCTTGGCTTACGAAAACGGTCCATGATAATTTTCCCTTAATCACTAAATTAAAGGAAAACTCGTGAGCGCCAACAACTCCCCTAAGGTTTCTCCCGTAGACATCAAAACCAAAGAGTTTCGCCGCGTCATGTTGGGCTACGATCCCAAAGAGGTCGTCGATTTCTTGGAGCACCTCGCCAAGGCCTTCGAGAAACAGCAGAAGCAAGAGCGCGAGCTGTTCGACAAAATCCAGAGCCTCAATGACGAGGTGATCCGCTGGCGCGGCAAAGAGAACGAGATCCAAAAACAACGCGAGCGGCTACAGGCCGAAGCGGCCGACATCAAGGAACGCGCGCTGGCCGAATCGCAAAAGATTTACGCGGAAGTGGAGCAGAAGGCCGCCGAGATCCGCAACAAGACCGAAGCGTGGCTCGAGCGCGTGCTGACCGAGGTCGAAGAGACCGAGCGGCGCCGCAACAACTTCGTGACCGCGTTCCGTTCGGCGCTCGACAGCCACTACGAGCTGCTGAAAAAAGAAGACGCGCCGTGGGAGCCGCTCACCAATCATCTGGGCTCGCTCCTCAAAGAAGGACCGAATACGCCTCATCAGCATTGAGTGCGCCGGCCAAATCTTACTTCGTATTGATGGTGCTACTGGCGAGCCCGGGGGCGTTTTGCGCGCAGATTGAGTGCTTCCGCACGCTAGTGGCGACGGGCCCCCACGCCCCCGATTATCCGCCGTCAATTGCCAAGACCAAACGCAGCCGTGAGTATCCCAATGCGGTCGATGCCTACGGTGATGTCATCAAGGCCGGCGAAAAACTATCGCCCGAGCAAGTAAAAGACGGCATCTACGTCTACGTAATCGCGCACGCCAATGGGCAGCGTTACCTGATATGGAGCTTGCGGGCGCCGGGCGCCATCGAGGGGCAACCGGGCAAGAACCTAGTGACGCACGACTCGCTGTTGGAACAGCTTTCGCGCAAGCTCGGTATTCCGGCCAGCCAGCTCGCCGTGCACGGGGCGGGGCAGTCACAGATTCTGCACGGCGAAGTCAGCTCACTCGATAACAAATCAGGATCGCGTCGCGGAAACGCCGAGCACCTCGCCTATGCGGAAACTTTTCTCAAGTCGGCGGGGCTGAAGATACTTCCCGCGGGGGCCAAGCCCACGACCCAGCGGATCGACTTCGCCAAGATGGAAGAGGGCGAAGAAGACATTCACGCCGAAGCCGACGAGCAGGCCCAGGTAGTAGTCGAAGTGCGCAACGACCCCAGGTTACGGGAGCTCGGGCGCCAGATAGGCCTTCGCCACCAGCGGCTGTATGAAGAGTTTCCGGAGCTGCGGGATGCCGAAACGCCCGGCTACCTCGACCCGAATAAGATTCTCGCGAGGGCGGAGATCGACCCCGAAAAGAAGCTGGCCCCCACGGACGCCTTTAACCTGTCGATGTACCGACTGGCGCTTCGCTACTACCAAAAGGATGGCCCGGAGTTCGCCGCCAAAAACATTCGCGAGCTCAATGAGGCGGAAGTATTGAAGTGGATCGACTGGGGCATCGAGCAGCATCGCGCCCGCCGCACATCGGGTAATCGCTAACCCTTAGCGCGCCATGAGATCGATCGGCAGCAGTGCCTTGGCTTCGATCCAGCCCGACAGGGGCTGGGAGATGTGCCGCATGTTTCCGCTGACCTCTTCGGTAACTACGAGGACCCCGGGTGGCAGAGAGATGATGCGGTTCTCGTCTTTGGCTTCGGCGGTGGTGAATACGCCAAGCACGCCGGTGGAATGGGTGACGGCGATGGGCTTGAGCAACGAACGCGACAGCACACCCGCCAACGGTACCGTAACGAAAACCCCCGCGGCCAACCACAGAGCGACCTGCACTTTGCCGATGGGTTGCTGCCGATACCAAACGAGGTAAAAGGCCGCGAGGAAACACCACACGGCCAGCGTGGCAAACAGCACGTTGAGATTCGGCGTGAAGGTAAACAGCAGGTAGAGCATGGGCGACGACGAAACCCCGTCGCGGATACTTTGCTCGCTTTCAATCTGCTGAACCTGCCCCAGAATGCTCAAGGCCGCGAACGGGTTCTGCTTCAGCTTCGCGCTTTCCATCAGCTGGTAAACGGCGTGACCGGGCTCTTTCTTCTCCCAATGCGCCAAAGCGAGGTGGTAATGCGCATCGGAGGAACGTACCCCCTGTGCCTCCGCCTCGCGAATCCATTCCGAGAAAAGGCGAACCCGCTCTTCCGGCGGCTGAATTCCCTCGGCCTCGATCGCCTTATCCCAAAGCGGGGAGAGCGGTACGGCGGCCTGGGACTCCACGCATAGGAATAGGAAAAATATGAGTGCGATGGCGGATCGATGGGCACACGTCGGCATCTAGGGATAAGAGTAACTTTTCTCGGTGCCCCAAGTAAAGCAAGGCCCCGAGGAAGTTTCTTCCCCAAAATAACGCGTATGAATTTTTGTTGGGATTGCCCTACGGTTTAGTAACGGACTTCATATTTCTCTTCGAGAACTTTGACGAGTAATCGCAGCTCATTCAGGCGTTCTTCGAGCGAACGATTGTTGCGCTCGAGAAGCTGGATACGCTCGTCTTTTTCACGAAGAGCACACTCGAAAGCTTCGCTAACCATGCGGATGGCTCCATCCACATTGTTTTCGGTCATTCTCGAGGTGTTCATTTGAGTTTCCATGGAAAGCCCCTTCTCGATTTCCGGCTCGATTTCTCTTTCGACTGAGGTGACGGGAATTGAGCGCAGACCGGTAGTCGCACCTTCAAAGAAGATGAGATATCGGCCGTTCTCCATACGATAGGTCAAAGTGTGGCTCTTGATTTTACGGCGGATCGTACTGAGGGAGAGTCCACTTCGAACTGAATACTCGATGAGGGGTAGCCAGGTTCCGTTACTCTCACCGCGGACCTGTGAAGGTTGCGACATGAGAGCTCCTAGAAATAATGATACGCGAGCCGCCCGAATTCACCTAGACGCGTCACCCCGATTCCTATGGTAGAATTAGTCATTCCCCCAACAACATGCTGAGCTTACTCTTCAAAATCTTTCGGTTCCTCTTCGTGGTTAGTGCCGTGCTGATGCTTGGGCAGGTCGAGGTGCAAGAGCGGACCATCGGGGAACATTTTTCCGGTTGGGTGAAAAGCAGCTTTAAGTCCACCAAGGACAAGATTTCGAAGTCGTCCCTCGTAGCTAGCCTGCCCCGCTATCTGCCGGGCGCCAACCAGCGCATCGGCCCGAAAGACGAAGACGGCTCCGACGAGAAGTCCCAAAAGAAAAACGGCGAGGCCATCTCGTCGTCCGACCGCGAATCCCTGCTTCGCATTCTTCAGTAATCCCGTTCGGGAGCAAAACATGACGGATAATTTCCAAGAGAAGAGAAAAGAGTACCGTCTTCCATTTTTCGAGAAGGCAATCTTTACCGACGGCACTCGGTCACTCACCGCGAACGCCTCCAACATGAGCCGCGGGGGCCTGTTCCTATCGACGCTCGACCTGTTCCCCATCGAAACCACGGGGCACGTCGCGTTCTGTTTTCCGTACCAGACCCACTCCGTTTGCTTAAAGGTGAAGGTAGTTCATCTGGTTTTTGACAAGCAGCGATGCGACGTCGAATGCGGTATGGGCCTGTTCTTTCTCGACGTAAGCGACTCTTTGCGATCCCTGCTCAATCTGCACATCCTGAATGAGCAGACCAGCTACCTGGAGCTGAAGCGGCTGCTGTCCGTGCCCCGTCCCGACTTCACCGAGATCCGCAAACACTTAAAGGCGATCCCTCATCTGCAAGGGCTCGACCTGTTGGCGCTGCGGTACCGCGTGAACCGCGTTTGCACCCTCTTCGAGCCGAACATCACCACCGACGATCTCGTTCAAAAAAACGCGGCCGCCGCCTAACTTTCGACTGCCTATGAAATTCTTTCGCCAGCTAGCGATCCCGCTATTCGTGTGCGCCTGGCTCGGCGTGCCAGTGGCGACGGGCTCTACCAATAGCTGCCTAACCCCGCGCGGACACATTCTAGCCAAGCTTGCTAGCCCCGCGGCGGAGTGGAACCCGGAAGAGGTTACGCGCCTTACCGAGTACGCCAATCTGTCTCGCTCGGAGTTCATGGAGCGAATCGAAACCATGCCGCCGCTGGAACGCTTTCGCCTGGCCGCCTCGTTTCTGCTGGCGACGGGAAAGCATAGTCACCTGGCTTACGAGTTCGATCTGGAGGTGAGGGAGAAGATGGCCGGCCACGCCAACTGGCTGTGGTTCCATTTACTGAAAGACCTCACGCCCGCCGAGCGGCTCAAGATCGTGCAAAATCAGAAGGCGTTCGCCGAACCCTTTCGGGGGGCCGAGAGAAGTCTTTATAAATCCGCCCAGGAGCACTGGCGCTACGAAATGAGTCTAGTGCTCGATCGTGTTTACGGATTGGATATCGATAGGGAAGAGCAAAGAGTGCCCATGGAAATGAAGCACACGCGCGGAATGAAAAGCGCCGCGGGGGAAGCTGACTGGAGCCTTCGCCGCCTGAACGCCAATAGCCAAAACACTACCTACGCCGACATGGAGGCTTTCTTCGCGGCCGCCCAGCTAGAGCCCGGACAAACGGTGGTGGATCTCGGGGCGAGCTACGGACGCATTGGCATGTTCATCGCCGCAAGACATCCGGGGGTGAAATTCAAAGGCTACGAGATCAATCCCGATCGCGTAGCGGCGGGAAAAAAGATTTTCGCCAATCTTGGTTTTAAAGAGGCGGAGCTACTCGAGCAGGATCTTTCGGCCCCGGACTTCGTGCTACCGCCCGCCGAGGTTTACTACATGTACGATCCGGTGAACTCCATCACGCGTGAGATCCTCTTTAAGAAAATCAAAGAACGCGCCGCGGAAGCCAAGCGAGACGGCAAAAAAATAAAAGTGATTTGCCGCGAGGGGCGCGGAGATTTCCATCAGTGGATGGAGCAGCAGACCTGGCTGAAACCAACCCAGAAAATCACCTCCATCGCCCGGCGCGGCTGGGGCACCGACGACTCCATCATCTTCGAATCGGAGTAACGCGAAATGATCCGCCTACTACTTTCCCTGTTTCTGCTCGGCGGATTGCTTTACGCCGAAAATCCCCAAACCCCGCCGACGTACCCTCCGGAGCCCGTACCCATAGGGCCTTCGGGAATGTTCGGACCCACGGGACCGCGCGATCACGGTTTGCGCCGGCTGCCCCCACTGCCCGGGTCACCTCCCGGAGTCACCACCTACCGGCCGGTGACTCAGCAGGCCTGTCCCGCCGCGAGTACGGCTGACATCGACGGCGATTTTCTACAGAAGCTAGCCGGAGTGCTAATCTCGCCCTCCCACTTCCACGCCGGCACCAGCGCGATGGTGCGGGAATTTTTGCGCGACGCGGCCTCGCGCGATAAGTCGCTCGCGGGCCGCGTGTTCGATACCGCGATCAAGGCCTACGACCAAAGCTTCATTGATTTCCCCGGAGCGGAATCCGGAGAGCTGCTCCAGCTGGTGGGAGAGATGACGCCATTTCTGCCGGACAACCATCCGGCCAAGCGCCCCGGTGTGCTCGCGCAGTCCATGAAAGACCACGCGTTGAAGTGGCTAGACAGCACGATCGATAGCGAAGTCAGGAAAACGAAGAAAAAGCTAACCGACGCTACCAAGATTCCGCCCAGTTTACTGAACGTGGTCGCGGGCTACGCCAAAACGCTCGATAGCCTCGACCCCGAAGCACGCGAAGAGTGGCTGAACAGTTTTCTCGTCGACGTGGAAAAGCGGGGTCTCGGCGAAGCCGAAAGTTATCTTTTGCAGCCGCTGGCCCGCCACTTTGGCGAGCGTCAGGTGACGGCGTTGTTCACTAAGTGGAAAGAGTCGCCGACCTCGCCGCCGATCCTCTCCATGTTGTCCACCGCCTTACGCAATAGTCCGAATCCGAAAGTGGCCCGCATCGCCGAAGCGGTGATTCTCGCCAATAATTCGGAAACGATGGAGAAGCTCAAAGCTTCGGTCGGCGAGCGCATGCAAGTGCAGCGCAAAGAGATCCAGCGTTCGTCGGATGATCTGAAGAAGCTAAACGTGGAGATTCTCGAGCTGTCGATTCAGATGGGGCTCGATATCGCGGGGCTCGTCGACCCGAGCCCACTGTGTTCGGCCCTCGGTGCGGGATACTGTCTGTATCGCGAGATGAAGTCGGGAGATCCCGATTTCATGAGCGTGACGCTGTCGTTGATCGGTATTCTGCCCGTGCTGGGGAAAGCGGGCTTAGGCGCTAAATGGGCGCACGAAACGCAGAAGCTCGTGAGCCTCACGTACAAAGCAAAGGCGGCGCTCGAGGGCATCATGCAAGCCCGGCGCATGCTTCAGCAGTCTTACCAGGCAAAAGACTTTGTCGACTACGGCCTCGCGCTCGGCACCCAGGTGGCGCAGAAAGAGCTCGGCAAGAAGCTAAACGAGAATCGTTATACGGCCGGCCTGTCGCTCGAACGTTTCGTCGGCTTGCCCTTGGCCGATCCCACCCACGAGCCCGTGGCGATCGAAATGGCCGGCGAGCTCGCCAACCGCTTCACGGGCGGGAAGATCAAAGAAACCTGCTCGGCTTTCGACAAACAGATGCACGGGCTCAAAAGTTTTTTCCTGTTACCGCAAAAAGCCGTACGCAAATTTCTGGGCGGTCAGGAACAGATCATCGTGAACCTGCCCAAGCTCAACAAAGGCATCGCCGGCAACGAGCAGTGGCTCATGGAAAAGATCATGAACGCGCCACTAAAGAAACGCTAAAGGCTTTTGCCCTTGGCGCGAATGGGCTGCGTGAGCTTCAACGGAACCGTGCGCTTGATTTTGCCGCGAATGATGTGAAACGTGACGGTATCGCCGAACTTCTTGTCGGAGATCGCGTCGAGTATGTCCGTCATCGTCATCACCGGGGTATTGTCGACCTGCGTGATGATATCGCCGCCCACCGGAATGCGACGGAAGCCCAAAATCAATTCGCGATCGGCCTGACGTAAACCCGCCTTGGCGGCAATGCCGCGCGGGTCGAGTTCCATCACCATCACGCCGCTGCTGGCGTTGATTCCCAGCGCCTGCAGCAAAGCATCGCTCAGACCTACCCCGTTCAACCCCAACTCCGGGCGCAGCACCTGGCCGAACTGAACCAGCTGGGGCACAATCTTTTTCACCGTCTCCACGGAAATGGCGAAGCCGATTCCTTCGCTGCCGCCGCTGTTCGAAAAAATCTGGGCGTTCACGCCGATGAGTTTGCCCGCGCTGTCGAGCAACGGCCCGCCGCTATTGCCGGGATTGATCGCGGCGTCGGTTTGAATCACGTCTTTGATGAGCCGCTTGGTCTGCGCGCGAATGTCGCGGCCGAGCTGGCTGATGACGCCGACACTCAACGAGCCGCCGAGGCCGAAGGGATTGCCGATCGCCAACACCTTTTGTCCGACCAAAAGCTCCGACCCCACCCCGTACTCGATGGCCGTAAACGTCTTACCCTTTTGCGGCGCGATCTTGATGATGGCCAAGTCCGAGTCCGGGTCGAGCCCCACGACCTTGGCGGGATAGACCGACTTGTCCCAAAGCGTGACCTCAACTTCTTGCGCCTGACCGATCACGTGGTGGTTAGTGAGGATGTAACCGTTGGGGTCGATGATGGCTCCGGACCCCATTCCTTGCTGCGGGATGACGTCGAAAAAGAAGTCGCGGCGCAACGTGACGGTGGTGATGTTGACCACGGCCGGATTCACCTTGCGGTAGATATCGACGTTGTTTTGCTCGTCGGGCAGCAGAGCACGGCCGAAACCAGATAGCGAAAACAGCGCCAGGGCGGCCAAGATTAATTTCATGCGTCATTCTCCGTTCCGGGGATTATTCCGTTAGGCCCCCCGCTCGGTCAAACCCTCCCGCCAACCCTTGGCCAGAAAGCCTTTCCGGGCAACGTCCAGGCCCAGCCATTCGTTGACAATACCGCGTCCAAGCCAATAATCTCACTCGCGTTTTCAGTCATATTTCAGAACCAACCCCTGTCTTCCGAGGTGCCCATGTCCGGACAAAAAATCACCTTCAACGCCAAGAACGAAATCCAGGTTCCCGACCATCCGGTTATTCCCTTCATCGAGGGGGACGGAACAGGTCCTGACATCTGGAAAGCGTCGCAGATGGTTTTCGATGCGGCCGTAAAGCACGCCTACCAGGGCAAGAAATCGATCGTGTGGAAAGAAGTTGCGGCGGGCGAGAAGTCGTTCAAGGCCACGGGCAACTGGTTGCCGGACGAAACCCTCGACATCATCAAAGACCACCACGTGGCCATCAAGGGCCCCCTGAGCACTCCGGTAGGCGGCGGCATCCGCTCGCTGAACGTAGCGCTCCGCAAGCTGCTGGATCTTTACTCGTGCGTTCGTCCCGTGAAGTACTTCGCCGGCGTTCCCACCCCGATGAAGGCTCCGGAAAAAGTCGACATGTGCATCTTCCGTGAAAACACCGAAGACGTTTACGCCGGTTTTGAGTGGAAGGCCGGAACGACCGAGGCCAACCAGGTCATCGACTTCTTGAACACCACGATGAAAACCAAGATTCGCGCCAACTCCGGTATCGGCATCAAGCCGATGAGCGAGTTCGGCACGAAGCGTTTGGTTCGCATGGCGATTCAGTACGCGATCAAAAAGAACCTGCCCAGCGTGACCCTCGTGCACAAGGGCAACATCATGAAATTCACCGAAGGTGCCTTCAAGGAATGGGGTTACGAATTGGCCAAGGCCGAGTTCGGCGACGTCACCATTTCGGAAGACGAAGTTTGGGAAAAGCACAACGGCAAGGCGCCGTCGGGCAAGATCGTGATCAAAGACCGCATCGCGGACAGCATGTTCCAGCAGGTTCTGCTCCGTCCCGAAGAGTACTCGGTGATTGCGACCTCGAACCTAAACGGCGACTACCTGTCGGATGCTTTGACGGCGCAGGTCGGCGGCTTGGGCATCGCGCCCGGCGCCAACATCAGCGACCAGTACGCGGTTTTCGAAGCGACCCACGGTACGGCTCCGAAGTACGCGGGCCAGGACAAGGTGAACCCGGGCTCGGTCATCCTCTCCGGCGTGCTCATGTTCGAGTACATGGGCTGGCAGGAACCGGCCGACCTCATCATCAAGTCGCTCCAAAAAACCATTAACGACAAGACGGTGACGTACGATTTCGCCCGTCAGATGACCGGCGCGAAAGAGCTGAAATGCTCCGAGTTCGCGCAGGCCATGATCAACAACTTCGGAAAGTAAGAAAGGGATTTCATCGTGATGAAACGGGCAAAGATTACTATCGTAGGATCGGGCAACGTAGGTGCCACCTCCGCTCATTGGATTGCGTCCAAAGAGCTGGGTGACGTCGTTCTCGTCGATATCGCCGAGGGCATTCCGCAGGGTAAGGCGCTGGACTTGCTCCAGTCCGGTCCGGTGGAAGGTTTCGACCTTCGCATTACCGGCACCAATGACTACGCGGACACCGAAGGGTCGGACGTTGTCGTTATCACCGCGGGTATTCCGCGTAAGCCGGGCATGAGCCGCGACGATCTGTTGAAAACCAACGCGAAGATCGTGAGTGAGGTAACGCAGAAGGTGTGCAAAGCCTCGCCGAACGCGATTCTCATCGTAGTCTCGAACCCGCTCGACGCGATGGCGTACGTCTGTAAGAAGGCTTCGGGCTTTCCCCGTGAGCGCGTGATCGGCATGGCCGGCGTTCTGGACACCGCCCGCTTCAAGACCTTCGTGGCGGAAGCCGCGAACGTTTCCGTCGAAGACGTGCACGGCTTCGTGTACGGCGGCCACGGCGACACGATGGTGCCGATGACCCGCTTCTGCTCCATCGGCGGCGCGCCGCTGACGGCGCTCCTTTCGCAGGAAAAGATCGACCAGATCGTCGAGCGCACCAAGAACGGTGGCCTCGAGATCGTGAACTACCTAAAGACTGGCTCGGCGTTCTACGCTCCGGCGGCGTCGGTGGTGGCGATGGTGGAATCGATCGTACGCGACAAGAAGCGCGTACTTCCCTGCGCGGTCGAGCTGAATGGCGAGTACGGTTACAAGAACCTGTTCGTCGGCGTGCTGGCCAAGCTGGGCTCAAAAGGCGTTGAAAAAGTCGTGGAGCTCGAGCTCAACGAGACCGAAAAAACCATGCTCAAGAAATCGGCAGACGCGGTCAAAGGCCTCGTCGAGACGATGGAAAGCCAAGGAATGGTATGAAGATTCACGAGTACCAGGCAAAACAGATTTTCCGCGACTACGGTCTGCCGGTGCCCAACGGCAAGGCGACCTTCAATCCGGACGAAGCGGTATCGATCGCCCAGGGCTTGGGTGGAAGCGTGTGGGTGGTCAAAGCCCAGATTCACGCCGGTGGACGTGGTAAAGGCGGCGGCGTAAAGGTCGCGAAGTCTCTCGATGACGTAAAGAAATATGCGTCGTCGATCTTCGGCATGAACCTCGTCACGATTCAGACCGGTCCCGAAGGTAAAGAAGTGAAGCGCCTGCTCATCGAGCAAGGCGTGGACATCGATACCGAAGGGTACATCGCGGTAACGTTGGACCGTGCGGTGGCGAAGCTGGTGATCATGTGCAGCCCCGCGGGCGGCATGGATATCGAAGAGGTCGCGCACAACACTCCCGAGAAGATCTTTAAAGAGTGGGTACATCCCACGTTGGGCCTTCGGGACTTTCAGTGCCGTTCGCTCGCCACCAAGATGGGCTACACGGGAGATACGGCGAAGCAGTTCGTCACCTTCGTGAAAACCCTGGTGAAGATGTACACGGAGCAGGACGCCTCGATGGTGGAGATCAACCCGCTGGTGAAAACCAAGCAGGGCAATCTCATCGCGCTCGACGGTAAGGTAGACTTCGACGAGAACGGCATGTTCCGTCATCCGAAGCTCGCCGAGCTCCGCGATCCGAACGAAGAGGATCCGAATGAAACGGCGGCCAAGAAGTTTGACCTCGCTTACATCTCGCTCGATGGCAACATCGGCTGCATGGTGAACGGCGCGGGTTTGGCGATGGCCACCATGGACATCATCAAGCTCGAAGGCGGCAACCCCGCCAACTTCCTCGACGTAGGCGGCGGCGCCACCGAGCAGAAGGTGAAAGAAGCTTTCAAAATCATTCTGAACGACACGAAGGTGAAGGCGGTTCTCGTCAACATCTTCGGCGGCATTATGAAATGCGACGTCATCGCCCAGGGCGTGATTGGCGCGGCCCGTGAGCTGAAGTTGCAGGTGCCCCTCGTGGTTCGCCTCGAAGGCACGAACGTGGAACTCGGTAAAAAGCTACTCGCCGAAAGCGGCCTGAAGCTCGTTACCGCCAACGGAATGAAGGACGCGGCCGAAAAGGTCGTTGCCGCCGCGGAAGGACGTTTATGAGCATTCTGGTAAACAAGAACACGAAGCTTATCACTCAGGGAATCACCGGCCAGGCCGGCGCGTTCCATTCGAAGATGTGCAAAGAGTACGGCACGCAGGTTGTCGGCGGCGTCACCCCCGGTAAGGGCGGAACGATGGTCGAAGGCATGCCCGTCTTCAACTCGGTGAAAGAAGCGGTCGAAAAGACCGGCGCCAACGCTACGATGATCTTCGTGCCGCCGCCGTTCGCGGCCGACGCCATCATCGAAGCGGCCGAGGCCGGCATTGCCGTCATCTGCTGCATCACGGAAGGCATTCCGGTGAACGACATGGTTCCCGTAAAGGAATACCTGAAGGGCACCAAGAGCACTTTGATTGGACCCAACTGCCCAGGCATCATCACTCCGGGCGAATGTAAGATCGGCATCATGCCGGGCTACATTCACAAGCCAGGAAAAGTGGGCTTGGTCAGCCGCTCCGGAACGTTAACGTACGAAGCGGTTCACCAGATGACCCAGCTGGGTATCGGCCAGTCGACCTGCGTGGGTATCGGTGGCGATCCGGTGCCGGGTCTTTCGTTCTTGGATTGTCTGAAGCTGTTCGAAGCGGACCCGGATACGGAAGCGGTCGTCATGATCGGTGAGATCGGCGGCACGGCGGAAGAGACGGCGGCCGAGTACATCAAGAGCACGATGAAGAAGCCGGTAGTCGGTTTCATCGGCGGCCAAACGGCCCCCCCCGGAAAACGGATGGGCCACGCGGGCGCCATCATCAGCGGCGGCAGCGGAAAAGCGTCGGACAAGATTGCGGCGATGGAAGCGGCGGGCGTTCACATGGCGATGAGCCCGGCGAACATCGGCGGCATCATGGCCAAGGTTCTCGGAAAATAATTTTTTAATAGGAGTAGATACAGTGGAAAAAACTTTCGCAATTATTAAGCCCAACGCGGTTAAGGGAAACAAGATCGGTAAGATTTTGACCATGGTGGAAGACGATGGCTTCAAGGTCATCGGCGCCAAGATGAAGACGATCTCGAAGGGTGAAGCCGAAGGCTTCTACGGCGAACACAAAGAACGTCCGTTCTTTGGCTCGCTGGTCTCTTTCATGACGAGCGGCCCGGTGCTGTTGCTGGCGTTCGAGCGCGAAGGCGCGGTCGATGCCTGGCGCAAGCTCATGGGCGCGACGGATCCGGCGAAAGCCGCTCCGGGTACGGTCCGCAAGCTTTACGGCGAAAGCCTCGAAGCCAACAGCGTGCACGGTTCGGACAGCGCGGCCTCGGCCGAACGCGAGCTGAAGTTCTTCTTCGAAGGCGAACTGAAGTAAGCCGGTAACCAACCAGGTTTGAGAAAGGCGGGGCCGATTCGGTCCCGCTTTTTTTTTGCCCGCTGTGGGACAATATTCGAATGAACTTCTTCACCCTTCTCGCCCTCGCCATTTTCATCTGGTCGGTTATCTTTTTCCGGACTCGCGACACACTAAATCGTATTCTCGGTTTCCTGGTGGCGCTCGCGGTTGCTGCCGCCGGCATCTTCTACTTCGACCCCAGCATGCGGAAGGAGTGGGGGCCGTTCGCCTTAGCCATGTGTTGGGCCATAGCGGCGTGGACGGGAAGCATGGGCTACGTGGCGGCGGCGCAGCTTAGAAAGAAAAAATGGGTATCCGGGATCGTGGCTTTGCTTCTGGCGCTAATAACATTCCAACCGATTCTCAAAGACTATTACCGTAGGTACACGGCCAACCGCGCCCGGGCGGCTTACGACAAAGTCATGAATTGGCCGGCGGAAACCACTTTTGCGGAGCTTACGAACCGGTGCGAAGATCTGGGCGCGGCCGGCTCTAGTTCCCATCTCAACTGCCTATCCTCGGCGTACCAGAAATTTCTGAGCTCCCAAAAAAGCGTGCAAGATTGCAGTGCCGTGATCCGCCAGATTCTCGGCCTGAAGGAATTGAGCGCCATTAAATTCACCAACTCGGCCATTGCGTGCCTGCACAGCAATGGGCTGCCCTCCAGCTCCGGCCGGCGCGATTTCTGTGAAGTTTACGAGGGCAACCGGGAGGAGTGCCGGTTGGCGGGAAACCTGTTCGACGAGGCCACCTCTCCGGAGGAATGTGAGAAGCTCTTCCCCTCGACTCGGCCCTACGCCCAATTCTGCAACGGTTTTGTGTTGGGTAAGAAAAAACTGCCAACGGCCGCCGTGGAAAGTGGCTGCTTGCGCGGTAAGGCGCCCAATAAATCCCCGTGGGAGCGCCCGAAACACTTCGCGCTTTGCATCTCCGGGGCGGCCGCCGGGGCAAACAACGACGCCGTCTGTAGTGCTTTGTTCTACGCCAACGACCAAAACCACTGCGCTCGCTCGGCTAAAGAACAAAGGTGGGTTGAGGATGGAAGCTAAGCGGGGAGGGCGCTAGTATCGGCGCCGGACCTCAAGCCGCTTTGATGACGGTCTCGAGCTGAATGCGCTTTTTCTTGGCCGTCTCCAGCGCCTTCTCGAAGTCTTTGTGGAGTAAAGGCAGCTCGAGGAAGCCGTCGAACGGGAACTCTTCGTAGTCGAGCGGGCTGGGGCCGGACTTTTCTAGGCCGAGGAATACGGGCACCAGGCGGCCCACCGGATCGTTCTTCAGCGTCGCCAGAATCTCCGTCTCCGGAAGCTTCTTGCAGTCCGCCGTCACGATCACGATGTCGGTACGCTGATAGTAGGCTTGGGTGACGGCGTCCACGCCGTTATCGACGAATTTGATCTCGTAACCCCAGCGCTGCAGGATTTCGAAATGCTGCTCGCGGCGATCCAGCGAAGGTTCCACGATGAGCACGCGGTTGGCGCGCTCGGGAGTGGCGGCGGGAAACGCGTGGCTGATGACGTGCGGGAACAGCACGAAAAACGTAGAGCCCTTGCCCTCTTCGCTCTGCACCCAGATGTTACCGTCGTGAAGCGTGGAGATCTGTTTGGCCACGGTCAGTCCCAAGCCCCGGCCTTCCGCGCGCGAGTAGTCTTTGATCTGCGTGAAGCGATCGAAGATTCGCTGCATTTCCTTGTCGGGCATTCCCTTACCTTCGTCTTTGATGCTGATGACGACCATGGGGAACGGCGGATCGGATTTGCGCCGGCCAGTGAAGGGGCCAACGTTCAGGAAGATATTCTTGCCCGACTCGGTGAACTTCAACGCGTTCACGAAGAGGTTCTGCAGCAGCTGACGAACCCGCTCTTTGTCGACGAGCGCCTTCCAGTGGCGCACGGAGTTCTCGTAGTGGAAGCTAACGCCCTTTTGCTCGGCCTGAAACTTGTAGTCCCCGTAGAACTCGGTGAGCAGGTCGTGAATCATGGTCATCTCGTAGTGGGGCTTGAAGCCCTGCTCGAAGGCCATGACATCCAAAAGATCGTTCACCAGGCTGATGGCGTGCTCGGTCTGACGGCGGGCGCGCGACAGTAGCTCGATTTGCGGCGGCGGCAAAGTGCCGCCTTTTGCCTCGGTATTCAGAATGAGCGAGAGGCTCGACTGGATGAGCCCCAGCGGTGAGCGAATGTCGTGCGCGCAGATCCCTAGAAATTCTTCGCGTTTCTTTACGATGCCCTCGTTGCGCGAGATGAGCGATGACTGCTCTTTCAGCTGCGCTTCGACCACGCTGGCGTTGAGCGACTGGCGGGCGCGTAGCCCCACGCGGGTTTTAATCTCTTCGGGGCTGTCGTTCGTGTTTAGAAAATCGTCGACTCCCAGCGTGCTTACTTTGAAGAGCTCGGCGGTGTTGGTGGTGTCTTCCACGAAGATGATCGGCAGGGCGTTGTTTTCGTTGCGCGCCGTTTTTACGAGCGCCTCCACCCACTCGGCGTCCGTGTCGGAGATGAGTAACGCGCGAGCGTTTTTCGGAACGGTGGAGTTGAACCAGCTGGCCGCCGGCTTTTTTGCGCGGCCGGTGCCGACCATTTCGCAGTGAAAACCACTGCCCGCCACTTTGGTGAGGAAAGCTCCGAACCGTTCGCGGATTAGCTTTTCTCCCGCTTTCGCTTCGTCGCGCAGGACCCAAATGATCTCTACGCTTTCGGGCTTGGCTTTTTTGGACGAACTGGTCTTCGGGGGCATGCCCACTTATCGGCTTATCCCGTGGTTTTCTTGTAGGAATCTTCGAGTTTTTTGAGGTACCGGTGGGTCCTCACCTCGAGCTTGGCGTCAGGCTGAATTTCTGCCTTCACCGCGTCATAAACTTTCTTGGCGGTGGCCTTATCCGGGATCGTCGCCAGCACGTCGATGAGCAGGGTCGCCGCCCGAATCTTATTGTCGCCGTAGGCCACGTCAAAGGCGCGGTAGGCCGTCGGTGTGGCGTCTAGGTAGCGCTTGGCGCGGTATAGGAGCGAAGCCTGCCAGTAGTGGAAGGTAAACTCGGTGGGAAACTTCTTGGCGTAGTCTTCGGCCAAAGCTAACGCGGCGTCTAGCTCGCCCGCTTGCTCCAGGCAGTAAATGCGTTCAATCGTGAAGCCTCGCGCCACGGACCCTTTAGGCATTTCGCGGGCGGCCGCGTCGAACAAATTGGCCGCGTCCTTCCAGGCCGTTTTCGCCTCGCTGCTCCGCCCCAGCTTTGACAGCAGGTCAGCGCGAATCTGGGCAAGGTCGGTGCGGCTCAGTCCTACCGCTTCCATGGTGGGGCTGATACTGATCTTGGGAAAATTTTTCAGCACGAGATCGACGAGCTCGGCCTTGGGCTTGATCTCCTCCTTTACCCCTTCAAAGCTAGCGAGATACTCGCCGGCCCAAACGAGGGCGTAGGGAACGTCCGGGGTGTCGAGGAGGAGCTTTTCGTAAGAGGTTCTCTTCACGTCGACCGACTTTTCTTGCTCGATCGCGTACTGCGCGGCCAGCTGATATTCCGCGGAACCCTTGGCGACCTTTGCCTGAATCTTCCCGAAGGCCTCGTTGGCGCACGCCTCTTCTTTGCGCTCGGAGCACGAGATTGCGCAACGCATGAGCGACGGAATGTCCGAAGACTTGCACGCGGTTTTGAAATCCACCGCCTTCGAGCGCTGAACGAGATCCATGATCCGCAGCATCTCTTTCAACGTGCGATAGCCGACGACGCGGTAGATCTCTTCGCCCTGGGAGTTGGTGAAAATCAGTGTGGGGTAGCCACCCACCTTGTAGCGATCCTTGATTTTCCACGAGGCCTTAGCGTCGGCATCGACCTTCAGAAGCACGAACTGCTTGGCCTTGGAGAGAAAGCCTTCCGTTTCGAAAACGGTCTCGTCGAGTTCATTGCACGGCGGGCACCAGATGCCGTAGAAGTCGATCAGCATCGGCTTTTTCGTTTTTGCCGCTTCCTTGAACGCGGCGCCTTCATTTTCCCAGAACGCGCCTTTTGTCGCAAAACTCGTGGAACCGAAAGTAGAGAGCGCTAAGAAAATCAGAAAAAGTTTCATAACTGATTTCTACCACATTTATTGCGTTTCGAGCTCCGCTCCGTAGTCCGCCAATTTCAAGAGGAGCTGATGGCCCACGTCCACGCTATAGCGATTGAAGCCGGCTTTACCGAGATCCCGTTCGGGCCAGCGAATGACCGGCTTGATCCATTCCGCCGCGGTCACTTCGAGCTTTTGTAGCGCATAGTCAACGGTGCGGGATTCCGACTCTAGCTGGCCATTCTCGTCCCGGCCCACCGCCGCTCCGTAAGAATTTAGCACGACTCCGAACATGCGGTACCAGCTGCCCGAATGATCGCCTCCGCCTAGACCGGTTTCCACTAGATCGCCGCGGATATCCCGGAAGCGGTTGAAGAACTTGGCTTGCTCTTCGTCGTTCTTGCTAAATGAGGCGCGAATATAGTGCGACTTGAAGCGCGCTTCGCTACGCAGCAGCTCGTGCGTACAAAGCAGCGCCGCGCCGATACGCCCGTCGTGCAGCTGTAACGCCTTCTTAAAAACAGATTTTGGCGTGATCGAATTGTTCGGCTGCTCCAGCACCCACGTGTGCAGCTCCTCTTCCCGGCCGGTCGAGTACTGGTTCACTTTACTGCCTTCGAGGTAACTTCCCAGGTCGGGGGCGTACCGGCGAACCTCATCGAGCATACCTTCCGTTTCCCGGATTGCATCCATGAGCTCACCGGCCGTGGCGACCGAGTCCCATTCTACGCCGCCCTGACGTGGGTAGGCGTAGAGGTGCTTGTACTTCTCATCGTCCTCCGACGGTACATTGCTGTTCTCCAGCCCCTTCCAGCCCGCATAGGCGAAAAACAGGAAGTACCCCTTCCACCGGTGCTTCTTGGAAAACTTCAGCAGATTCGTGCCGAACGCGGCCAAGTACGTGGCGCACGAGGCCTGAGCGGAGGGGGCCATGATGAGGGAAAACACGAGCGCCACGATTAGAATCCCCTTGGCGGCATGGGTACGGGCGGGTAAGAATTTCACGTTTCTCTCACGATTCTTGAATTCTTCCGGGGCGGTTAGCTCAGTTGGATAGAGCACTTGGCTTCGAACCAAGGGGTCAGGGGTTCGAATCCCTTACCGCCCACTTAATCCTTAACTTTAATCTTAATCCTTTATCGTTGATGGCTAGGCTGCGCGCTCGCTGCGCTCCGCGGCCGCCGGATTGACTGGTTCCGCCTCCAGTATCGTTTGGTAGGCGAATAGGCGGGGCCATAGCTTTACGAGTGTGTAGTAGGTCCAGTCTACGGCGCGCATAAATGGGGTTCGGCCGGTTGAACGAAAGATGAGTTCAAAGGGGATGTTGGTGTAGGTGCGTTTCGTCACGCGGTAGCCGTTCTCCTTGAGCAGCTTTTCGAAAGTGTCGAGTGTGTAGAGATGGACGTGGGTGTCGTCGAGGATGCCGCGGGGGCCGTAGTTAAAGTGTCCGGTGAGTAGGCTTAGGCGGTAATACCAGAGGGCAACGTTTCCGGTGGAGGCGATGATCTTTCCGCCGGGATTCAAATACTTTTTGGCTTCGGTAAGCAGCGCCCCCGGCTGCTTTATGTGCTCGATGATATCGGCGAGTAGCACGTAGTCGAACCGGCGCTGCGTTTTCCAATCGAGCTGTTCCGCATCCGTTTGGTGGTACTCATCGAGCCCCTGCCAAACCGCGGCCTTTGGCTCCCGGTCGACCCCCACTACGCGGCAGTTCTTTTCGGCGAGCTTTTCCGCGAGCCAACCCCGGCCGCAGCCAACATCGAGTACCGTGCTGCCTTCTTTCACCTGACTCACGACCCGGCCATGCGAGCTGAACTGGCTGGCCTTGAACCGATAGCGAGGTCCCCATACCGCCCTGAACTTCGGCGAATTCACGATGCCCAGCTGGTGCATTCGATAGAACACCACTGCGAAGCAAATGCGAATGGCGTACGGTATTCCGTTTACGCGCGAGATTTCCGTACCGTAATAGGTCGGGATAGGAATCTCGCACGGCACGACCCCTTGGGCGTGACACTGAATAATGATCTCGGTGTCGAAGGAGAACCCGTTGCTATTGTCCGCATACGGAATGCGCTCGAGCAGCTTGGTGGAGTACATGCGGTAACCGGAATGAAACTCATTGAGATTCAGTCCCAACACCATATTCTCAAATGCCGTGAGGATGATGTTGCCTACCCACTTGTAGAGCGGCATTCCGCCCCGCAGGGCATGCCAGCGATTCATCATGCGCGAGCCAAATACGGCATCGTGGTTTTTTTCGATGGCGTCGTAGATGAGGTCGGCAAGGTACTCAGGGGCATACTGTCCATCGCCGTGCAGGAGAATGACGAAATCCATTCCCCGCTTTCGGGCATAATCAAAACCTATCTTTTGATTTCCGCCGTAACCCACGTTCCGCTCGTTGCGATACGCCCGTAGCTTGCTCGACCATGCCGGCAGCTTTTCCTGCTTGCGGGCCAGTGCAAAAGTGTCGTCGGTGCTGAAGTCGTCGAATACGAATATCTCTTCGATGATCTCCATCGTTTCGACGGGAATCCGCCTTAACGTCTCTACCAGGAGCTGCGAGGCATTGTAGGCAACGATTAGGATTCCGATCTTGGGAAAGTCCGCGCCGTCGCGCT
This sequence comes from Bdellovibrionota bacterium, assembly GCA_041736915.1. Lineage (GTDB taxonomy): Bacteria > Bdellovibrionota > FAC87 > UBA2466 > UBA2466 > JBGSST01. Next base: position 4,638 of record JBGSST010000161.1, on the reverse strand, counting down.
GTTTGCGCGCACGCAGTTGATCGAGCTTTTGCCGATCGATCGGATAGCGGAAGCCCGGTTCCACGGGAAAATCGCGAGCCGTAGTGCTTTGTGTGGAATTTTTCATAGGGCTTCCACAATTAATCGACATTTCCACTGGCCCCCTTGAGCCATTGTTTTACGCCCCGAATCATCTCTCATAATTCCGCGAAAGGTTTCCGATAACTTGATATCGGGGGCATTTTGAAAAACGTAGTTCACGCGCAGGGTGTTTGTAAGACGTACAAAATGGGTAAGCACGATGTTGCCGCATTGAAGAACGTCGATCTTACCATCACTGAGGGAGAGTTCATGGCGCTCGCTGGCACGTCCGGCAGCGGCAAGACCACTTTCCTGAATCTTCTGGGATGTCTCGATCGCCCAAGCCGCGGAGAGATCTTCATCGACGGTATCGCGATAAATCCGCTGACGAACGCGAAGCTCTCGAAGCTACGCGCCAAGAAAATTGGTTACGTTTTTCAGAACTTCAATCTGATTCCCACGCTCACCGCGCTGGAGAACGTCGAGTACCCACTGCACTTGCTTGCGGACTCGCCGAAGAATCGCACCCAGATGGCTAAGGCGGCTTTGGAGCACGTAGGGCTGGGAAGCCTGACGCACCACCGGCCGAGCCAGCTGAGTGGTGGCCAGCAGCAGCGGGTGGCGATTGCCCGCGCCATCGTGAAAAAGCCGGCGCTGGTTCTGGCCGACGAGCCTACCGCGAGCTTGGATCGCAAGACCGCGACCGAAATTCTGAATTTGATGAAGGACCTCAATCAAGAGCACGGGATCACCTTCGTGCTATCGAGCCACGACTCGCTAGTGCTGAGCGTAGCGCCCCGGGTCTTCACCCTGATAGACGGACAGGTCGCGAGCGATGCCCGCAAGGAAACTTCGCTGGCCGAGGAGCTGAAGCATGTGGCTTAGATTGAAAATGGCCTTCCGAAATACCTTCCGCAACGTACGCCGTACGACTTTGAACGTGCTCATGATTGCTGGCGGCGTATGCACCATGCTCTTGTTCGAGGGACTCGTTCACCGCATGGTGGTTGGGCTGCGTGAAACCACGATTAAAACCCAGACGGGCCATTTGCAGATCGCAAAAGAGAAGTACTGGGCAAAAACCTCGAAAAGCCCCAAAGAGACTTTGATCCAGAATTACGGCGCGTGGATTAAACACATCAAAAAGAACCGCCACGTAACCTACGCAACGGGCCGCCTCACTTTTTTCTGTCTGCTCACTAGCGGCGATCGCTCCTTGAGCGCCCAGGGCATCAGCTTCGATCCTCAAGCCGAGCACAAGCGGCTCAAGTCTTTCAAATTCATTTCGGGTCACGGCTTGAATCCCAAACGTAAGTTCGAAGTGGCCGTGGGTTCGGGCCTCGCGAAGAAGCTCAACATCAAGGCCGGACAGCAGGTGGTTTTGCTCGGGCAAACCTACGACGGCGTGGTCAACGCGCTGGAGATGAAGGTGAGCGGAATCTTTCAAACCGCTATCTCGGAGTTCGATGACAACTCTTTCATCATTCCCCTAACGGCCGCTCAGACGTTGCTCGACACCAAGGGCGTGGAGCAGATCGTGGTTGGCTTAGACGACACGTCGTCGACCAATCACGTGAAGAACGAGCTGAACCGGCGTATGGATTTGGCCAGCATGGGTGTGCAGATCCGCTCGTGGTACTGGCTGGCAACGCTTTACCGCCAGGTTTCGGAGTTCAATCGGGTTCAGAACGTGGCCTTCAAGTTCATCATCATGTCGCTCATTCTATTGAGCATCATGAATACGATCGGCAACTCCATCGCGGAGCGGACGGGCGAGATTGGCACGGTCCGCGCCATGGGCGAGAAGCCGTCAAGCCTCGTTCTGCAGTTCCTGATGGAAGGCATGATTCTGGGTGTGCTCGGAGCTTTCTCCGGCATCGTGCTAGGTACCCTGGCGGGGCAAGGAATCAACGCCCTTAGAATTCCCGTGGTGATGCCCGGCGCGAGCACCTTCTTCTACCTCGAGATCGACTTTCTATGGTCGGCGGTGAAAGAGGCCGCCATTGTTTCGATCATTGCCTCGGCGGCGGCGGCGCTCATTCCGGCCTTCCGTGCGTCCCGCATGAACATCATCGAATCGCTACGGCGCTACGTTTAAGTTCCCATCAGGTAGCCCTTGAGCATGACGTAACCGCGGCTGGCGGCATTGAAGCGCCCGAATGAACTGGAGTCGCGCCCGAGCAACAGGTCCGCGCCAAACAAGAACTCGATTCGAGACGAAACCGGTACGAGGTACCGAATCTGTCCCAACGAGCTACCGTCACGTGGTGCGTAGCTAAAGATCACTTCCAAATTTTGCTGCTGATAGATCGGGCCCGAGACGTGAAAAGTAAGTAACGGCCGGTTGCGGGGGGTGATTCCGCCGACGATCTCTTCCGTCAGGTGGTTCTCCGAAACCTGCACTCCAAGCCGCCAGTTGGTGATCTTCGTGTAATCCACACCGAGCACGCCGATGAGCTCGTTCGTACGTTGGCTGGTGTAACTTCCCGGTAGAGCGGCGTCCACGTACCGGTCAAAGGTGCCTAGCGCCTCGAAACGGAACAGAAAAGGCTCATTCTCCGTCGAGAGCGTAACGCCCATGGTTTGAATGCGCGGGTGAAAGCCGTCGAGCCGGGCTTCCATCTGGCCAGGGATTGGGTTCACCATCGTGAATTTGTAGTTGGGTGAGCGGTCAAAGTAGTTGAAGTAGAAGGCCGCCAGGTCGATTCCGCGCCAGGTGGTGCTGGCCCGCAAACCGTACTCCCCATTGGACAACGCCAGCGGCACGGTACGCGTATCGGCCACGCTGAGCTTGCCCTGCGGAAACAGCTGCGAATAAAAGCTGCCGAAGTCGGTACCCATGGCCGGGGTCCGATTGAAGTAGGGCTTGGGAATGTAGATCCCCTGCAATGCGAAATCGTCGTGAAGATACTTCAGGTTCACCATGGGTACGGCGAGCCGCTGCTTATTCATGTCGCCCAAGCCAAAGTCGCGAGCGTCTTTGGGATTCACCACGTCGGCGAAGTAGAAGCCGAAAGCCTCGCCCCACACCACCTGCTGATTGCCCACTCTCGCCACGAACGACGGCGACTTGTACTGAACGTAAATATCGTTGGGAACGATCTCGCTCGACTCCGTTTTGGCGACGGTCATTTCGTAACGGCTGTTCGAGGCGTAAGCAACTTCCGCGAAGGCGCGCAGACCCGCAATCGCCGACCAGTCGCCCCACTTGGCTTTCTGATCGAACTCCAGCCAGTGACGGTGGGATGCGAGGTCGTGCGGAGTCACCAGATGATAAGCCAGCCGCGAGTTGAGCTCCATGCGCGTGTCGAAAGTGAGGCGGGACGCGGAGGACCCCGTTGCGGAGGCGGTGACGAAGGCGGCGACTAGCGCCGTCTTAATCCGACAGGGCTTCTTTGTTGAAGAAACGATCATCGAGGTTTTCTTTACGGTAGTTGTAGTACTTCAAATGGGATTGCTTGGAGGGTGAGATGGCGTCTTTGATGATGACACCGGTCATGCGCGCGTTACCGAGCACGGTTTCCTTTTCCGTGTACTCTCCGGTTTTGAGCAGCTTGCCCGAGAGGGCGTAGAACTCCGCCTTCAAGGGGAAGAACTCTTTCTCTTCCACCCACAGGCGCACCTTACGGTACGCGGCGGCCTTGTCCTTCGCGGTGAGGATGAGCCGGTAATAGCTCTTCCCTTTGATCTTCTCGCGCTTCTCGATTTTTGCCGAGTAATCCACGCTGAACTTGGCGCGCGCGATGTCGCCGTTCGCCACCTCGCCGGTTAGCCGCTGCTGAGTTCCCACGCGCGTCGGGCGGCGCAAGGTCGGCAGGTAGAGCCAGAGCTGGCCCGCCATCAAAAGTTTTCGGCCGGCCAAGCGTTCGGGAAAAATCGTTTCCACCAGCGTGAACTTCATGTCCTTGGAGTGGACCTTGTAGACGTTCTCCTGAACGAGCGCCTTATTGTTGTAATCCTTTACCCGCACATTGAAGGAGAACGTGCCATCGGGGCCGCGTTTTTCGTCCGCCCGCGCCACGATCTCTTGCGCGTTCATCGCCCAGCCGAGGGACGACACAAATAGCGAGAACCAAATGAAGGGGAGTGCGTATTTGAATTTCATAGGGGTGGTTGGGAAAGAGTAGGGGGACGTCTTTATCGTAACACCAAATCGGTATGGCCAAGGGTGGCAAAGCTACAGGATTTTGATAAATTATTAGATGAACAACGCTTCGGTAGACCTGAGTTGGGAAAGTGTCCCTAGTTGGCGTCTCCGGCAAATGAGGACCAACTTAGGAGGCCTCTTTATCCATGGGTAAGAAACTATACGTAGGTAACATTCCATTCTCTGCAACCGAAGGTACTCTGACTGATTGGTTTTCTCCGTTTGGAAACGTCGAGTCGGCTCGCCTCATTACTGATCGTGACTCGGGACGTTCAAAGGGTTTCGGCTTCGTCGAAATGTCATCCGATGAAGAGGCCGAGCGCGCGATTGCCGAAATGAACGGCAAAGAAGTCGACGGCCGGGCACTGACCGTCAATGAAGCCCGTCCCCAAGAGCCCCGCTCCGGCGGCGGTAGTCGTGGCGGTGGTGGT
>JBGSST010000140.1:0-9047 GCA_041736915.1 Bdellovibrionota bacterium | reverse complement strand
GCCGAAGTGGCCGAAGATCCACTCACGCTAGACGACATGCCCGATCCGTCGCCGGTGGTGCTCATGCCGCTCGATGCGATACCGCTACCGTCGCCGGAGCTGGCGCCGGACGTGGACGGAAGTACGCTGCCATCGCCGGAGTTCGTGCCCGAGCTGCCGCTCGAAGCCACGCCGGTGCTCATCGAAGAGGAAGAAGATGACGCCGACGTGCCAGAGGTTACGCCCGTGCTGGCGCTCGACGCCGACGTGGCGGAGGTACCCGAAGACGCCAAGGACGACGCCGAAGTGGCCGAAGATCCGCTCACGCTAGACGACATGCCCGATCCGTCGCCGCTAGTGCTCATACCGCTCGAAGCGATACCGCTACCGTCACCCGAGCTAGCGCCCGAAGTGGACGGCAGCAAGCTGCCGTCGCCGGAGTTGGTGCCCGAGCTGCCGCTCGAGGCCACGCCCGTGCTCACCGACGAGGAAGACCCCGACGTGGAATTTACTGACGACGCCGACGTGCCCGTGGAGGCTACGCCGGTGGAGATGCCGTTGCTACCCGAAATGGACGAAGTGCCCGAGGCAACGCTTACGCCCGAGGTTCCGGAGATACTCGAGCCCGTGCCCGAGATGACTCCGCCGCCGTCACCGGTGGAAGCGCCCGAGCTGCCCGAAGGAATGTTGCCGCCATCGCCCCCCGAAGAGCCTCCCGAAGAGGCCACACCCGTGGTGCTGGCCGCACTGGAGGCGACGCCCGAAGTGGAGGCGCCGGTTACCGAAGAGGTGGACCCCGTAGAACCCGTCGACGCCACGCCCGTGGCCGTTGCCGCGGTGGAGCCCGAGACGGTTCCCGTGCTACCCCCGACTGAGCCCGTAGAACCCGAAACTGAAGAGGAAGATCCCGTCGAGGGGGCTTCGCTGATGAAGCCGCCACCGTCGCCGGTGGAAGCGCCCGAGCTGCCGGTCGGAATGGTTCCGCCGTCCCCGGTGATCCCGGCTGACGTTTCGAACGCGACCTGCGGAGCTTGCAAAGCCGGATTGAAGGAAGATTGTTGGAGGGCCGCGAGCTCTTTCGAGTCACGCGACACGGACGGGTTCTTAGCGCAGGAAACGGCCACGAGAAGTGCCATACCCAGCGTAATACCTACGGTTGCCAAGCGGATGACCTGTTTCATAGGCCCTACTCCTAATGTGCGCCATCCGCTTACATTCAATTTGCGCGCTAATTTTTCTTGAGCGGGAATCCGATCCCGCTCACATCGTCATTCGTCGGCTTTAGATCGCCACTTCGTCGTAACGGAAATAGATGAGCGATCCTTGCGACGGCACTGCGCCGGTAAAGACCACTTCATTCGTTTCTTCATCGAATATGTAGTTGTCCGGATGATACGGCACGAGCTCGTTGTTCACGTAAACATTCAGGCCGTTACCCTTGGATTTGAAATTGAGCTTGAAGCGCGCCGCGCGGTCCGCGATGACCTTGGCGACTCCTTTGTAGCTGCTGTTGATCGAGCCATCACACACGCTGGCGCTCTGCGAAAGGCCACCGATTTGCTCGGCGACTTTCATGTAGCGAATGCCCACGCTCGAGTAGGCACAGGTGTTTGTGTCGGTGATGACGATCGGGAAGATGTGCACGTCGGTGTTTTCCGCCTTTTTTACGTTGCGGAAGTACTCGACGTAACGGCTGACCGGATAGGGCTGCCAGTTGACGTTGTGCTCGGGCTCAACGCCGGTGCAGTTGGACATGCAGGAGTAGTCATCCTCGTCGGCCAAAAAAACGATGATTAGCGGTACGCCCGGCCGCGAGAACTTATCCTTGTGCTTGGTCAGCGCCTGGTAGGCCCCTTCCAACCCCTGCTCCCAAAAGCTGGAGAAGGAATCGGTGATGTTATTGATGATCGAAGCCGCGTCGGCCACGGGGTCTAGTGACTCCGTGCTCTTTACTACCTCGAGGCCCGTGGGGCTCTGAACGAGGTCGCCGTGATCACGATGGATGTTCGTGGTGACGAAGGCCATCTGGTAGTCCGCCGCTTTGCGATTACCCAGCAGGTTTACGAACTCCTGAAGATTGTCGCGCACGAACTGACGGCGTGGCGCCATCGAGCCTGAGTTATCCATTACCCAGAGGAAGTCCACCTTCTGGTTGGAGTACTGCTGGGTATAGATGTCGCTGCGCATGACGTTGGAGTAGAAGTCTTCCGTCTGCTTACAACTGATGTTCATGGTGAGGAGAACCGAAACAACTCCCCAAAAACTAAAATTCACTTTCATAACGCCCCCCGTCCCTTTCGAATGTCCCACTTTCATAATACGACGCTTCCTAAAGAGTTTGGCGGGTTGAGTCGAAACGTAGAGAGGATGGTGTGGAAAAGCCGTTGAGATAGTTGAGTGATCTGAATTCTTGAAATGATCCGCAACACGATCGGCACAATGTTAGATCATGATATTGTTGGCTTTTTCACTAATCTGAAAACTGAAGGGTTTTTGACGCAGCTGCTCGATTCTCTCTAAGATGGAAAGTAAGCAATCCATCGAGGAGGTTTCCAATGGTCGGCGAAAAAAATCCTTCCGTAGTTCGTACACACGTTAGGGCGCAGGTTGCGGGAAAGGTTTTCATCCATGATGAGAACCGCCTCTTCATTGCTCCCTTGAACAATTTAAGTGCCGGAGGCCTGTTCGTTGACCGTCTGGTCAGCATTCCCGAAGGCAGCCGGGTACGGGTGGTGATTAAGAGCGATCAGTTGCACGACGCCGTTCAAGCGCTGGGTAAAGTGGTGCGGGTAGAAACGGATGAGCGTCGGGGACTGGCGGTTCAGTTCACCGCGATTTCGAAAAAGGCGCGAGAGGTTATCTCGAAGTCGGTGGCAGTCGCCGACATCGAGCAAAAGCTCGCCGCCTAAACGCCAAAGCACCCCTTCGGGAAAAAGGGGCGCGAAGCGAGGTAGTCATGCGGTTCATCAACTGGTTCATTACGCGGTCTTGGTTCATTCTGCTTGCTCTCACGATGATGTGGCCGCAGTCCGGCTACGCCGAATCGGGCAGTGCCCGCACTCGCGTGAAGATTCGCAAGAAGACGCAGCTACTCCGGCCGTCGACCGCGCCGAGTGAAGAGTTCGATGCCGAACGTTTCGAAGTGCTGAACGCGAAACGGCGTAATCTCATCCTCGACATCCGCCGCTTCATCACTAGCGCACGCGATGAGGCACAGAAGGCCGAGCTAAATCTACGGCTGGCCGCACTTTTCCGAGAGGACTACACCGCGGGACTCGCCAAGTCGCAGGTTAAGTACGACAAAGACTTAAAGGCCTGCGAAGCCAAGAAATGCAAAGTGCAGCCCAAGCTCGATAACTCCGAAGCCCTGGGCTCGCTCGCCAAGGCCCGCGCCATCTATCGCGACCTCGTGCAACGCTATACGCGGCACCCTCGCCGAGACGAGATGCTGTTCTTCCTGGCTCAGTCGTCCCTCGACATGGGAAAAACGGAAGAGGGCATGGCGTTCTTCAAGCGCCTGGCCAATGAAACCCCCAACTCACGCTACGTTTTCGATTCCCTCGTGCAGCTGGGTGACCATCACTTCGATCACAACCAGTTTGCCCAGGCGGAACCTTACTACGACAAGATCATCGGCAAAAAGTACCGCCCGCTGCTCTCTTACTCCGTCTACAAAAAGGCCTGGTGCGCCTACAATCAGCAGCGCCCAAGCCAGGCTCTTCAGCACTTCAAGTGGGTGATCCAGAACGAGGACACCGAAGACACCACCACGGGTAACCCCATTCGCATCAAGAACGAAGCGCTCAAAGACGTCGCCCTGCCCTTCGTGGACTTGAAGATGGTGCAGGAGGCCGTGGCCTTCTTCGAAGCCCAAGGTGAGCCCCATCACCGTCGCGGCATCGAATCGATGGCCGGGCTCTACCGCGAAGGCGGCAATTACAAGAACGGTAACTATCTTTACGAGCAACTCCTGGCGCTAGACCCGAATCACGCCAAAAATCCCACCTACGATCTGCAGATCGTAGAGAGCTACCGCCTGATGGGCGACACCGCGAAGGCCGTTGAGCGCTTGTTCGCACGCTTTCCGGGCTATCTCGAGAACTCGAACTGGTATGAGCTGAACAGCACAACCCCAGCGACGATCACCGAAGCCAAGACGGGCTTCGAGGAACTCGCCCGCAAGTTCGCGTTTCAACTTCACGCCGACGGACAAAAGACCAAGAATGAAAACCTGTATGCCTCCGCCCGCAAGCTGTACGCGAAGTACCTCGAGTACTTCCCCAATACGGCCCACTCGGCAAAGGTCCGCTTCTTCTTGGCCGAGATTCTGTACAAGCAAAACGATTACCTGGCCGCTTCGGACCAGTACTACGCCGTTTACAAGGCGCCTTCCGCCGGCGACCTAAAGCTCGACTCCATCCGATACTCGCTCAACGCACTAGACCGCGAGATCAACACGGCTCGCCGCAAAGCCGGCCTCAAAGAGATCAGCAGCAAGTCTACGGCTAAGCTCAAAGAGGCCGACGACGTAGTGCTCGAAGCCGTGCCGTTCTCCGAGGCGGAGACGAAGTTTATCGAGATCTCAAAAGAGTACCTCGCTAAGTACGCCGACCAGAAAGACGCTCCGCAAGTGCTCTACATGCAGGCCTACTTGCAGTACACGCACCACGAGCTCATCAACGCGTACAAAAGCTTTTGGCAGATCGTGACGCGTTATCCGAAGCACGATACGGCCTACGGCTCCGCGTACCTCATCCTCGACGTGCTCAACCGCCGCAAAGAGTTTCCGAAGCTGATTGCCGCTTGCAAAAAGTTCCTGGAGCCGTCGTCGCAGATGACGCTAGCTAAATTCCGTACCGACGTAGCCGATGTGTTGCGTAAGTCGGAGCTCAAGCAGATTCAGCTGCTCGAAGAAAAAGGCCAGTACAAGGAAGCGGCCGACGGCTACATCGAGTATTCGAAAGCTTACGGTCGCCAGGACGAACAGCTCTTCGAAAAGGCGCTCTACAATGCGGCTATCGACCACGGCAAAGCGAACCTGCTGATGCAGGCCGTGGAAACGCAGGAACATTTCCTACGCCGTTTCCCCAAGTCGACGTTTCGCGAAAATATGCTGCTGCAAGTGGCAAAAACGCACGAGAATCTGGCCAACTTCGAAAAGGCCGCCAAGTACTTCGAGATGTTCGCGACGAACTACACTTCGAACGTACAGGCCAAGAACGCCCTTCGTCTCGCCGGCCTCTACTACTGGGGCGCCGGGCAGGGCAATAAGGCGGAACAGGTGATGCGTCACGCTTTCCGTTCGTATCCGGACCTCGCCAAACAGCTCGAAGGTGACTTGCTTTCCGTTTACCAGTCGAGCGGGAGCCCCGAGAAGACGGTCAAGTTCCTGCTCGAGCTGCGGTCCCGCAAAGGGTTGTCGCTCACGCAGTACGTGATCTACAGCGTACGTATCGCGGAGATCCTGGCCGAGCACGGTTCTAAGGCACGTTACCAAACGCTGGAAGAGGCCGTGAAGGTTGCCGGCCGCGCCCAGACTCAACTCACCGCCACGCCGGAAGGGGCGGAGGCGCTATCGAAGCTGCACTTTTGGATCGCCAAGCAGCGCGAAGACTATTTTTACTCGCTCAAACTCGCTTTGCCGCAGGCTCGCCTGGAAGCGAATCTGAAAAAGAAGCTCGAGCTGTTGAAACAGCTCGAAAACGAGTACCAGCACATCACCAAGCTCGGCACGCCCGAGTGGGGGCTGGCGTCGATCTATAAGTCGGCCGCACTCTATCGGGACATGGCGGAAGCCGTTCTCGAAGCGCCGGTGCCGAATGAGCTGAACGCCGAACAGATGGATTTCTATCGCTCCGAGATCAAAAAAACGATGATCGACCCGTTCAACGAGAAGGCTCTGGGGCTCGTGGTTCAGTGTCTAGACAAGGCGCAAGAGTTCAATGTGCTGTCGTCGTGGACGCCCCGCTGCTACTCGTTAGCTTCGGGCCTGCAACCCGAACGTTATCCGGCGGCGCGCACTTTCTATCTGCCGCCCCTGCAGACCGCCATCTTGATGCCGACCAAGGCCGACTCCAAGATCGCGATCGGAAAAGTCTCACACTTCTCCTACCCGTTCTTCGCCTCGTGGATGTTCAAGGCCACGCCGGATCGTGGGCTGGCGGCGGAGCGGACCTCGCTTTACGAAACCAACATGGCGAACAGCAACGCGGGCCTCTCGCCCTCGCCCCTGTTCTACCGCGCCCTCACCGAAGAGCGTAATCAGTCACTGAAGGCGGCTTTCGAATCGGAAAAGCCCGAAGATATCCGCAAAGGCGTGTCGTTCGCGTTCTTGAACCTGACCCGCGTGATGTCGCCGGCCAAGGCGCTCACGCTGATTCAGCAGTCGATTCAGCGCGACCCCACGAACCAGGCGCTCCATAACCTGCTAGCACTCACGCAGCTAGACCTCGGCAACTGGCCGGCGGCGAAGGTAACCTGGCTCGCGATGATGGCTCGCGGAGTGAAATCGGCGGCGCTATGGAACAACTTGGGCATGGTCGCTTACATGGAGGGTTTCGAGAACACGGCCATCGACTTCTTCCACGAGGCCACGCTCATGGAAGCTCCGCGCGAAGCGCTCATTAACCTGGGCTTCATCGCACTGAAATATCGCAATGGCTTTGAAGCAAAGAAGCATTTCGAGAAGGCGCTACAGTTTCAAAAAGACGATGCCACGGCGCAGGTGGGCTTTGCCATCGCGCAGCTACAGAACCGTGAGATTGATCTCGCCAAAGAAGAGCTCATCGACCTGAACAAGAAGTTCAAGCAGGACCCGCTGGCGAAAATTTCCTTGGGCTACTTCCTGATGGACATTGAAAAGGAGAACGAGCTCGCTCGCCAGCTCCTCTCGGAGTACATGGAAGATAACTCCGATCAGGACCTGACGTTCCGCAAAGCGTTGCAGGAAACGAAACGCTCGGGGTCCGACGAAACGGGCTCAGCCCGTAGCAATCGAAGCCCGGCCAGCAGCGACGCGCTACCGACTATCGAGTGACATCGCGAAACGAAGCGGGATGAACCAGCTCGCGCCAGTTCATCCCGCCCATGGGTTTTTCGAGTTTATTCACACTTCGTGGGGCGAAGGTGAATCAACGCGATAAGGGTATCGCCGTTGACGATGGAGTGTTTCCGGGCGGCGTTCACGAAGTCGGTAAAGTAGAGAGACTGGCTCAACCCTTTGGCCGGAAACCCGGGGCGCAGGTACTCGATCATCTTGAGCGCCGCGGAGAAGGAACGTTCGTCCATGGCATTTACGGCCGCCACGTAGGCCGGCAAAAGGAACGAGTAGTCGTTTCCGATCGTGGCCACCGCCCGGGCGGTCTGCCACGTATCGTGTCCATTCAAAAGATTACTCTTGAGTATCGCCAGGTACGATGACGGACGCAGAAAGGTAAGCCCGTCGTGCAGCAACGTGGCCCCGCCGTACTTGAGCTTGGGCTGAATCGAGCGCAGCTCCAAAAGCTTTGCCTCCGCCCGTAGATAGGCCATCGGGTCCGTGGAGTAGTCGAGGCTGCCCAGCGAAAGCGGAGCCCACATTTGCGACTTGTGTACCTTTTCCTGATAGTGAGCATCGGTGCCGACTACGTCGATGTCTTTCTGAATGAGGGCCATCAACGCGTCCGCCGCTGCCGTATCGCCTATTTCCCCCAGGGCTTGGGTCGCGACGCCGGCCATTTCCGGGTCACTCAGGTAAGGAAGAATGCTCTGCACGTTGCGCAGACGGTCCTGGTGTTTCATGGCACTTCGCGAAGCCGTCCAGATAAACTCGTGGAGCTTCAGTCGGCGTGCCCTCTCTTCGAGATCGGCAACCCACTTGTAATCATAGGGGGCCGGCATTTTCGCCCGCTCGAAAAGTGGCAGCTCGCTCACGGCCGGATGGACCGCCATTTCCTCGTACGTTTTACCGTTGTACATGGGGCGAGTGACGAGTGGCGCGAGTAAAGCCTTGGCCTCTTCACACTGCTGGACGGTGTAGAGCTTGAGCCGCTCTTCGTAAGTCGGCTCCACGTCCAGGTAAGCCACGTTGCTGCTCGAAGCAAATGAGGATTGGTCGTACCAGGCGGCGATCTTCACCGTCTGTTTCTCCGCATCCACGCCTTCGATGGTCCTCAAAAACTCTTTCAACGCCAGCGGATGTTGGGTTGGTTCCCAGTCCACACCTACAAAGATCGTCCGCTTGTCCGCCTCGTAATACGCGGTCTTGGGATTTCCCCGCTCGTTGATCCGCCCGTTCCCCACGACCACGCCGCGGGCCGCGCTGATCACGAAGTTATCTTTGCTATCCAGAATGTGCACTTCGGTCCGGAGCGAGAAAATAGCGTCATCGAGCGCCGGCACGGTTACCGTGATCTCGAACTTGGTCCGATCACTCTCGTATAAATACCGAAGAGCGCGCAGGTACAAACCCGCCGATCGCTTGAACTCAATGGCCCGCACGTTACCGCCGCCACTGCTGTCTCCGGCCCGCGCCCCCCGTTTACCGCCACTAGAATCAAAAACAACCAGCCCGCCAGAACTTTCATGGTTCCTCCTGCAAAAGTAGAAAAGAGACAAAACCCCTTTCGGTGACGCGATGCCACATGATATTTCTTAAAAACAGCGGCCTGACTTTAGAAACACTTAAATGAAGGGCCTAACCAGCGGGTTATATGAGTGAATCCGACCTCTTTTCGCACGAAAGCTATAAGCGTTACCTCACCGTTTGGGTCAACGAAAAGTCGAATGCCCGGCGCGGACTCAAGTCGGCCCTGGCCAAGGCCGCCGGATGCCAACCCGCTTACGTGTCCCAGGTGCTCAATGGGGACCTCAACTTCAGCCTCGAGCAAGCCCACGCGATGAACGAGTTTCTCGGCCACGGGAGCGAAGAGAGCCACTACTTCTTACTGCTCGTTCAGCGGGAAAGGGCCGCGACCGAGCCGCTCGTAAAGTACTTCACCGAGCAGCTGGAAAATTTGCGGTCCAAGCGTTTCGTGCTGAAGCACCGGCTGGGAGTCGAGGCCGGTCTCGGACCGGGAGATCAGATCACC
>JBGSST010000123.1:0-4367 GCA_041736915.1 Bdellovibrionota bacterium | reverse complement strand
ATGATTTTTGTGCGCCCCACGTCAAAGGATTTTTGGAAGGGCAGCTGGAACGGAAGAAGAGAAAGCCCACGTTTGCCCTGCTCAACGTCGACCCCCATCTGGACATGCGTCCGATGGAGGACAACGGCCCGCACAGCGGCACGCCCTTCCGCCAGCTGCTAGACGGTGGCGTCGTGAAGGGGCGCAACCTCGTGGCCTTCGGCACGCGGGCGAACCGGAACGCGCGAGAGCACTACGCTTACGCCAAGTCGCAAAAGGTGAAGGTGCGGCCGTGGGAGACGCTGGCCCTTTCGAAAAAGGGGATCGTCACCGAGTTTGGCCTCGAGCTGACCACGCTGTCACGTCAGGCCGATTTGCTAGGTGTGACCATCGACCTCGACTCTTGCTGCGAAGCCGAGGGCACTAGCGCGGCTCCGGTGCTGGGATTTACCGCGTGGGAGCTATGTCAGATGGCCTACCTCGCCGGAAAAAATAAAAAGGTGCGCTTTTTCGAGCTGGCCGAAGCCGCTCCGTCGCTCGATTTCCACGACCGCATCGCGCGCGTTGCCGCCGAAATTCTCTACTTCTTTCTACTTGGCCGCGCCGAGTAAATATAACGCCGCAGATTTGCGATCTTTCGCTTAAACCGGCACTCCCGAGAACCGCACTGGATCACCGCTTCCAGCCTATGCAGAAAACTAACATGATCTTAAAAAAACGCAGAAAGTGGGAAAACGGGCATGTCCTAGGTTTTCAACACCCTGTGGATAACTTTCTTAAGTGCTGGATTTCATGAAGTGAAGCGATCTATCCCGCTAGAGCCCTACGTAGCCCAGTTCTCGAGATTTGGCGAAGTGTCATCTCCTACGAAATCATATGGTTACCTCTGTGGACCCTACAGGGGATAACCGAAAACTTTTTCGCCTTTTGGGTTTTTGCCAGCGGATCATCACCTCCCTATAAACAAACACTTTGGCATACATGCATCAACTCGATTGGAACCTAGCTATCGGGCAGCTGAAGGAGGTACTCCCTCCTACCCAGTTTCAAAACTGGTTGCGGCCCGTTTCATTTCTTCGCCGTGGCGAAAAGAGCGTGGTCCTAGGTGTGCCTTCTCGGTTCCATGAAGATTGGGTACGCCAGCACTATGGCCGCCAGATCACCGATGCGCTGAAAAAGCAGACCGGCGCCGAGCTGCAGCTCGAGTTTGAAATTTTGATTGAGGAGCAGAATCAGCAGGCCGCCGAGGCCAGCGTTCCCTCCGCGCCGCGTCCCACGCTCCGCATCGTCGGCGGCACGACCGCCGCCCCTTTGCCAGAGCCGCCGGCGGCTCCGGAAGACTATCGTCCGGCGTTCGACCTAGACCCGGGTCTGCCCAACATCTCTTCGCCCTTCCTCGAGTTGGGCTTCAACCGCATGGCGCTGGAGTTCAGCCGCCACTTCTCCAAAATCGGCAAGCTCTCCTTCCCTTGCCTCACCGTAGTTGGTGGCGTCGGCATGGGTAAGACGCACCTATTGGCCGAAATTGGCCTGATGTTCCAAAAGTCGCACCCGTCGGCCCGTATCCGGTACGTGAGTGCCGAGTGCTTCGGAGCGGAGTACGTGCGCGCTTTGAAATCGCAAAGCCTGCCCGACTTCAAATGGAAGTACGCGCAGCTCGACTGTTTGCTCTTCGACGATCTGCACCTTTTTTCCGGCCCGAAGTTTCAAGAAGCGCTGCTGTTCATCTACAACGAGATCACCAACCGCGGCGGACGCGTGGCGTTCGGCACCGCCTCGCCGGTTCACCGGCTGGGCGACATCATCGAGCCGCTGCGATCGCGTCTGCAGTCGTCGATGGTCGCCGAGATTCGTCTGCCGAACTACGAAGAGCGCGTCGAGTTACTCAGCCGCGCCTGCGAGCAGAACCGCATTGCGGCGGACGGCACCACGCTGCGCCGCTTGGCCGGCCAAGGTTTACGCGACGTGCGCGAGATCATCGGCACGCTGCTGCGCTTGCACCTGAACTCCACCATCTCCCAGCAATCGCTCGACGAGTCGCTGGAGCTGCACGAGCGCGAGCAGATCGAGCAGCCCACCAAGGCGCCGATTAATCTCGATGAGATCGTGGCGCTGGTGGAACATAACTTTGGCGTCTCCCGCACCGATCTCTGTTCGAAATCTCGCAAAGAAGGGCCCACCTGGGCGCGTCAGGTGGCGATGTACCTAGCCCGCACCTACACGCTGCTCCCCTTGGAAGAGATTGGCGGCTTCTTCGGCCGTGACCACGCCACCGTGGTGCACGCGTTCCAGAAGGTCGTGGACTACATCGAGGCGCATCCGCAAAAGCGCTATCAGGTTGAGTTCCTAAAGAAAAAGTTGCAGGCCCGCTCGCCCCGAAGTAATTCCGAAGGGGCATGCCAGACACCACCCTCTACCGAGTTGTTTTAGCCCTCCACCTAATAGCCGTTATGTCCTGGATGGCGGGCATCCTTTATCTCTATCGGCTATTTGTTTACCACTCCACGGAAACGGAAAAGGTGGTGCGCGAGCGCTTCGTGTTCATGGAGCGCCGGCTCCATACCATTATCGTCCACCCCGCGATGGGCATCTCGCTGCTGCTGGGGTTGTCGATGCTGGCGCTGAACGCCGAGCTGCTCAAAAAACCGTGGATGCATGGCAAGCTGACTTTAGTGGCCGGCATGATCTTCATGTCAATCTGGGCCGGCAAAATCCGGCGAGAGCTCGAAGCGGGCAAGTCGCGGTTTTCGGATCGTAACTTCCGTATCTTAAATGAAGTTCCCACGCTGCTGATGATCGGCATCGTGTTTCTCGTCATTTTGAAACCCTGGGCGTAACTTTTGGAAAACACCATCACCACCACGCAGACTCTGCTCTTCGGCGACGAAGCTCCGGGTTCGGGCGTGGACTGGAAGAAGAAAGTTCCCACGGTATCGCAGCTCACGCGCAGCGTGCGTGGCCACCTCGAGTCGGCCTTTCAGGAGATCTGGGTGCGCGGCGAGATCTCTAATTTTCGCAAGCCCGCTTCGGGTCACGCCTACCTCATTCTCAAAGATGCCACTGCGCAGCTGCGCACGGTTTTGTTTCGTCCGGTGATCGGTAAGCTACGCTTCGCTTTGGAAGACGGCATGGAAGTGCTCGTACGCGGGCGCCTTTCCGTTTACGAAGCGCGCGGAGAGTATCAGCTCATCGGCGATCACGTGGAGCCCGTCGGCCAAGGCGCTCTGCAGCTGGCGTTCGAGCAGCTCAAAGCCCGTCTGTTGGCGGAGGGGCTGTTCGAGGCGGCGGCCAAAAAGCCCATTCCCGCGATTCCCCGGCGCATCGGCATTGTCACGTCGTCCACGGGGGCGGCCGTGCGCGATATTTTGAAAGTGTTGCACCGCCGCTTTCCGAATCTCGACGTCATCATCTTCCCCGCCATCGTTCAGGGGGACAAAGCGGCGGCCGACATTGCGAATGCCATCGCCAAAGCGCAAACGTGGAACGAGCAAAACCCCGAGCGGGCGCGCGAAGTTTTAATCGTGGGTCGCGGCGGCGGCTCGCTCGAAGACCTGTGGTGCTTCAACGAAGAGGCAGTGGCCCGCGCGATCTTTGCCTGCAAAATCCCTATTATCTCTGCGGTGGGCCACGAGGTGGATGTGACCATCGCCGATTTCGTGGCCGACCTGCGAGCCCCTACCCCCTCGGCCGCAGCCGAGATGCTGGTGCCGGCGAAAGCCGACGTACTGGCCATGATGGACTCGCTCGAAGGGCGGCTCGAGCGGGCGTTACTGCGTAGTCTAGAGCAGCTGCGCATGCACGCCACTCACCTGGCGAGCCGTCTAGTAAGCCCGCGGGACCGCATCCGCCGGCTTCGCGAACAGCTGACGCAGGCGGAGCGAAGTCTGCAGCTCGCCATGCGTTTTGTCTTGGAGAATCGCCGTAAGCGCTTCGAGAAGGCGTGCAATCTACTGAACGCACTATCGCCCCTGGGCGTGCTCGGCCGCGGCTACTCCATCACCGCGCGGCCCGACGGCCGCATCGTATGTGATGCCAAGGACGTAGCGCCGGGGGACCGACTCATCACCCGCCTGTGCCACGGCACCGTTGAATCCGTGGCATCTGGACCTGCCGCGTCATAGCCGCTGAACGCCCGCCGCGCTACAATAGAAGCTCCTCTCTTCACTCAACCCAAGATCCGAACTATGGCCGCCACGTCCATTCCCGATACCCATTTCGCGTCTCTAGCCGAGCTCGAGCGCGGCTATTGGTGGTTCGTGGCTCGGGTGGCCTGGGCCAGGCGGCTCGTGGCGGAGTGGCAGCCTCGCCAGTCCGGCGCGCTAACGTATGCCGATCTGGGCTGCGGCACCGGGGGCTTTGCGCGATCGCTCGACGAGTCCTTTTCGTTC
>JBGSST010000088.1:0-9115 GCA_041736915.1 Bdellovibrionota bacterium | reverse complement strand
TACGGCGGCGAAGTACTCCACGTAGAGAGTCTGTACACCCCCGGACGTGGCGGGCTGCACATCACGGGTACGCTCGGCAAAGTGATGATGGAGTCGGTCAACATCGCCATGAGCTTCGTGCGCGAACGTTGCCGTGAACGGCTGAACATCGAGCCGCGGTTTTTCGAGCGTAACTCGTTTCACATTCACGTTCCGGCGGGGGCCACCCCCAAGGATGGCCCGTCGGCGGGGATTACCATCGCGGCCAGCCTTTATTCGCTCATCAGCGGGCAGAAGGTAGACCCCAAGATAGCGATGACCGGCGAGCTAACGTTGTCGGGCCGCGTGCTGCCCGTGGGCGGCATCAAGGAAAAGCTTCTCGCCGCGAAACGGTCGGGGCTCAAGGCGGTTTTGATTCCCAAGGAAAACGAGAAGGACCTAAAGCGCATCGATCGCGAGATTCGCGAAGGGATGACGATCTACCCCGTGGACCACATGGATCGCGTGCTCACGCTTTTATTTCCGAAGGAGAAACTTGTGCTGGAATCACGACCGGTTAAGGTGCCCAAGCACAAGAAGCTCAAGCTAAAACGCGCTTGGATCTCCCCCGGCAATGCTGGTAGTAAGGAGCGCTATGTCTAGCGATAAAGAAATTCGTCTGTTGCGCGTTTACCCGAGTGAAATGGCCGCCTTGAAAGAGTACGTCGAGGCGCTGTATGCGCACGATGAAGACTTCGAGTCGATGGTGCACATCGAAGAAGGCATCAAGAGCATGATGCGGAACGAGAACCTCGCTACCGCCTATTTCATCAAGCACGGCACGGAACGGATCGGCTACGTCATCCTGACCCGCTACCACAGCGTGGAAAAGGGTGGCCTGACCTTCTACATCGACGAACTGTACGTGGAGTCGGCTACGCGTCGCCAAGGGGTGGGGCGCAAGATCATGGATAAGATCATGGAGATCGCCAAGATCGAAGGGGCCAAGGCGCTCTGGGCCCAGGCCGAGCCTTACAACAAGGCCGCGCAGCAGTTCTTCTTGAGCCAGGGGTTCAGCGTGAACCCGTACCTCAATTTCGACCGCACGCTGTAATTTTGTAGTTTCCGTCTGACTTCGATAGAATTCCCCTTCATTCCTAATTTCCTGGGGGGGAAATCCATATGAAGCAAATTTTGGCGGGGTTGTTACTGGTTTGCGCGGTCGCGCAGGCGGACATGGCGGGTACGGACGGCACGGACCGGTCGCCGAGCAGCAAGACCACCCACACTACGGATTTTTCACGCGCGCACGTTAGCTTCGAGCTGTTGGGCTCGGGGGTGCTCTACTCGCTCTGGGGCTCGTACCGCGTGGTCGAAAAGCTCGCGTTCAATCTGGGGCTAAGCTACTGGGGGGCCGACATTTCGACCACCACCGGCACGACGTCCTCCAATTTTTTGCTCGTTCCGGTGAGCGCTTCGCTGCTTTTGGGCGGGGGCAACCACAACTTCGAGGTGCTCGCGGGCGGCGTCATCGTGACGGGTACGACGGTCGGCACGGGCACGACCAACGCGAACAAGATCTCCGGCGCGGGCTTTATGCCGAACTTCGGCATCGGCTACCGCTACTGGCCGCTCGATGGCGGATTCCACTTCCGCTTTCTGATCGAGATGTTCATTGCCTCTAGCTCCGTTCTGCCGTGGATGGGGTTGAGCTTCGGTTACGCGTTTTGATGAAACTCGATACGAAGATTCCGGGGCTCACCGTGGTCTGCGATCGCGGTGGGCATTTGCACAACGCCCTTAAGCTGCTGGAGCAGCTGGGGCAGGGGCCCGACCACTTTTTGGTGACGTGGGGGCCGGAGCTGGGGGGGCTAAAGCCCCTGGCCAATCGCGTGTACCGCATTCCTTATCTGTTCTCGTGGGTCGGAAAGTTCCGCTTTTTGAACCCCGTTAAAGTGGTGGCGTCGTTTCTCTACTCAGGCTGGCTGGCTCTGCGCTGCCGGCCCAAGAACGTGATCTCGCTGGGGGCCACCAACGTGGTGTTCTACTGTTACTGGGCGAAATGGTTGGGGGCGAAGGTTTACCACGTGGAGTGCATGAACCAGGTGGAAACGCCGAGCATCACCGGTAAGGCGCTCTATCCCATCGCCGAGAAGGTATTCGTACAGTGGGATGGGCTGCAGGGAAAGCTCGGCCCCAAGGCGGAGTACGCGGGGTGGGTACTATGAGCGGGGCCCAGAAAGAGTTCGAGATTTTCGTGGGGGTTTCGACGGGCCACTTCGATCCGCTCATTGCGGAGTGCGAGAAGCTGTCGGACACGTATCGCTTCTTCGGCCAGATTGGCTCGTCCACCGTGACCCCGTCATTCACCTTCGTGCGGGTGCTGCCGCTCGAAACGCTGAAGGAAGTGATGAGCCGGGCGGAGCTAGTCGTCACCCACGCGGGTACGGGGATGCTGTCGCTGTGCTACGAGCTGAAGAAAAAGACGGTCGTGGTGCCGAAGCAAAAGCGGTACGGCGAGAGCAACGACGGGCAGGTGGAGCTGGGACGCCGCTGGTGCGACATCGGGCTTGGCGTGTTCTGTCTCGACGTGCATGACCTGCGCGGCGCCATTGAAAAGGCGCGCGAGATTCAGCCGGTGCCCCCGCCCTTTCCCCATCTGGGGGCCCGCCTGCGAGAACTGTTGCGGTAGCCAGCCGGGCGCGTTACCGTTCCCCGCATGGCCTTGCACGATCTGATCTACCGAGTGGTGAGCCCCGTCGATAAGTGGCTCTCCGACAAGAATCGAGGAACTATGCTGAACGTGGGCGATACCGCACCCGACTTTACGGTGAAGAGTCATCAAGGGAAAGACGTTCGGCTTCAGGATTACCGCGGCAAGAACGTGGTGCTCTACTTCTACCCCAAGGCCGACACCCCGGGCTGCACCGCCCAGAGCTGTGGCTTTCGCGATCGCATGAGCGACTACGAAAAGAAGAACACGGTAGTGCTCGGCGTGTCGTTCGATACGGTGGCGGAGAACAAGGCATTCGCCGATAAGTTCGGCTTTCCCTTTCTGCTATTGTGCGACACCGATAAAATGATCGGGCTCGCGTACGGCGCGGCTAAGACCAAAGACGATGGGGCTCCGGCCCGCATCGGCTACGTGATCGATCCGCAGGGCAAGGTGAAGGCGGCCTATCCGAGAGTGGATGCGCGCACTTTTCCGTCCACGGTCATCAACGAAATCTAAGCGCGGGAGCTGACCCATTTTCCCCCTTCGCGACGAGAATCCCCGGCACGGGTTTCCGGTCATCGTCATCGTGCTCATCGTGGCTAACCTATGGGTGTTCTGGCGCGAGCTGCGGTTGGGGGCGGGTCCGGCGATCGAAACTTTTATTGCGACCTTCGGCATGATTCCGTTGGAGGTGACCAAGGGATTCAACCTGCCGGTCGGCGATCACGTTCCCTTTGTGGCTACCATTTTTACGTCGATGTTCGTGCACGGCGGTTTTGCGCACATTCTCGGGAACATGTGGTTTCTTTGGATCTTCGGCGACAACGTCGAGGATGTTTTCGGCCATTTTGGGTTTCTGTTCTTCTACCTGTTCGTTGGGCTGTGCGCGGGGCTGTTTCATATCGCGCTCGGACCAACCTCGAAGGTGCCGGTCATTGGGGCTTCGGGGGCAGTTTCCGGAGTGCTGGGCGCCTACGTGGCGCTATTTCCGCGCATTCGGGTGCGCACGCTCATCGTCATCATTATCTTCATTCAGGTAGTATCGGTGCCGGCGTTCGTGTTTTTGGGAATCTGGTTCTTGAGCCAGCTTCTGGGAATCACCAATCCCACGGAAGGCTCGCAGATCGCGTTTGGCGCGCACATCGGTGGTTTCGTGGCGGGTCTGCTCGTTACGCTAATGGCGTGCAAGAAAGCGCCGATGCCCCCCCGCTACCGTTACGAAACCCGGCGCGTGCGCCGCTGGTAGCTTAGTGCGCGTTGAGGGGGTCGAGCCCATTGAAAACGGCGTTCATCTTTTCCAGTAGCTCGCGCTCCGCCGACAGGTAATTGGTAAGCAGCTCGACATTGTACGCGGCCTCTTCGTGCTGGCTTCGCAGCTGGAACAATAAAATGCGATCGTACTCGAACGTTTCCTTGCTCTCTTCCGCGGCGATCTCTTTGGCGGTAGCGGAAACGATCTTCTCGTTCACCGTTTTAAAAAGCTCCGCGCGGAAGAGATGGGTGTTCATGTGCACGAACGAAGCCGACGGAAGGGCGGTGCTCTCCAGGGAGGCCGTGAGCGTCTCGCGAGTGCTCGGAATGAGAAGCGACACGCCGGTGGCGTTAGCAATGCGCCGGTCCATCACCGCTAGAGCCGTCGCGACCTCTTTCTCGCGCTCTTTGGTCACGCTCTTGCTCGCTCGAATGAGGTCGGCGAGGTTGGCGGTGATCCAGTCGATGTCACGCCGAGCGGGATCGTCGATGACCGGCCCGATTTCATCGAAGCGAAAAGAGAGTAGGCTGAGTGCCGACAGATTGCCGCGCTCTAGCGGCATCCGTTGTACGGCGATTAGCTTGCGCAGTGAGCCTTCGGAGTAATAGCCGGGGTCCTGGCGCAGCCATTCGAGGGCCGAGCGGCGCACGACGGTGGGAAGGGCGGGAGACAGCGGCATCCACGTATCCCCTTCTAGGGCACTGTGCGAGAGCAGCTGAAGAAGGCGGTCTTTGAACTCGGGCTTTTGCGCCGCCGGCAACCCTTCGGCGAAGGTCACGGCGATGGAACGGTCCTTGGTGATTCCCAAGGGGTCGGGCGAGGCACTGAGCAAAAGTCCCAAGGCCATGAGGCGGTCGGGCAAAACGCCGCGCTGCCAAAGGGCGTTGTTGGCGTCGTCCGTTTGGTCCACGTCGGGCCGCAGAGAAAGCAGCTTCGCGGGGCTCTCTTGGGCCGCGAGGTTGCGCTTGAAAACAATCTGGTAAAGCACGCGTACGGCGGCGCGCTTGGCCTGCCGTGCGTCCTCGACTATGCCGTGGAGCTTGTCGCGATCGATGCGCAGCACGGGGGTCGGGACCGAGTCGAGGTCCTTGCCGCCCGCGGTCTCTTTGGCGGCGAGTGCGGCGAGGTCCACGATGTTTTCGCTACTGGGGTCGGCCTCGATGCGGGAGCCGGCGAGACGCCAGATCCCCAAAAAGTTTTTCGTCTCGAAAGCGTTTACGATCGCCGCCGCGTGATCGTAGATCTGGCGGATCGGCAGCAGCAGTGATCCCACCTTGCTCAGGTAGTTTTCCATCGACTCGTCGTAGTACAGCCGGTCGAGGCGTAAGTTGAGGAAGTGGTAAGTGCCGATGTAGCGTGTGAACAGTGTTTCTACGATTTCGGTCAGCGAAACGCCCGAGTCGTAGGGCAGGCAAAGACCATCTTTGGTGTTGAAGAGCTGATCGTCGCTACAGAAAAAGAAATTCTCCTGGCGTAAGCGTTTCTGCTCCGCACGGCGCGAACCGTAACCAATTTCGATGGCGGCGCTGTCGTACTGTCCGATGTCGGGAGTTTCCTGCGAGGCGAGAAAACCGTAATCCATCACCGTGGAGGACTTCGACCCCTTCGCCAGATTGTGATGGCGGTGGTCGGCGGACCCTTTGAAGTTATGGCGTAGCCCCAGCGTGTGGCCAATCTCGTGGGCCATCAGCGGCAGAAATATTTTTTGCTCGAGCATCACCGTGCTGTCGGAGCCGAAGGCGGAAACGGTGGACTGCCCGGCTTCCCAGCGCGTGACCCGTTCGGCAAACTCTCCCCGAAACTCTTTTTGCGAGTTCTCCAGAAGCTTCATCGGCGTGGCGTGCTTGCGCACGGTAGCGGCTAGCTCCGGGGCTTCGATACGGGGAACCGTAAAGGGAAGGGCCCGGTAAGGCCGCAATGCCTGCAGTACCGCTTGTGACTCGTTGCTTTTGCGCTCGGTCGTAAGCTCCGGGGCGCGCGAGATCGGACCACGGCTTTCGGCCGCCCGGCGCCACGATTCATCGGCGAGTCGCGCCCAGGCCAGCGTGCCGCCGTAAAGAAAGACGTCTCCCTTCACGATCTCCCCATTGGTGGGGTCGGTGAAGGTAGGGGCGTAACCCAAAATTCCGTGGGACGTGCCCGGCGTGTCGTCGAAAATAATCACGTTGTAGCGGAGGTCCCCCGCTTTATCGGCGGTCGACTCGAAAGCGACTTCGAGAGGGGCCCGCTCGGTGGAGTTTCTAAACGCCACGTTCCACTGATCGAGTGAGCTGCGCACGCCGCCCTTTAAGTGATCGGGAAACGAGGGGTCTACCAGGTACCGTACGTTCTTTTGCACGTTACGAAGATTCATCCACTCCGTGCTATCGGCCTGGCTGGGCTGAGCGTAAAGGTCGTAGCCAACCTGCACCGTCTTGAAGAAGCCGAAGCGATTTTGCAGATCGACGGGGTAAGGCTTGGGCACGAAGCCGCGGCCGGCGGTTTTCGCCAGAAAGTGGTAACGCTCGAGCGCCAGCGTGCCGTCGGAAAGTTGCCGGCTCACGTCGAAGCGGATGGAGCCCGGCTCCACCTGAACATTCTCCATCGTGGCGGACAGGGTGTCGGCCTTCAGCTCGTCCTGGGCGTCGGTGGCGCCGTCGAACACCACGAACTCCCGCTCACTCCAGGCGTGGCGGTTTTCCGTCTCTTCTTCTTCGTGCGTGTCCTGCCCGTCGGCGTTTTGCTTGCGGAGCACGTCTACGTTGCGAACGGCCACGCTCATGGCGATGGGCGTTCGTTCCGCCGGGCGGCGGGTTTGCAGCACGGTGACGGTGGACACGGCGTCGAGCGTTTTCTCTTTAACGTCGAAGCGGATGAGCTGGTTAGTCTTCAAAAATGCGCCGGGAAGTAAGTTGGAGAACTTAACTCCGGGGGAACGGATCTCTACCACTGACTTTAAAAAGTAGAACTCCCCCTTGAGCGCAGACTTGGGGATGCGGGCCGAGTTAGAGAGTACCGGCTTGAGCTTTCGATCGTTGGCGCAGCCGCTAATCAAAACCGCGAGGACGGGAAGGATCGCAATCAGGGTGAGCGCTAAACGCAACAGCCGTTGGATCATAAGACGAACTCCCCGAACAGCGACACGCGGCTCAGCCGATCGTCGAACAGGGCAACGGGGCGAAGGTATCCGGTGGACTCGTCGAGCCGGCCACTCACCAGCTCGTGGGCCACGCCCACACCGATGGCCCGGGAAAAACGGTAGCCCAGGCGCTGTTGAAGACCGAGATCGTTTCGCCACAGGGTTCGGTAGCTTTGCTGCAGGCTCAGCGATACTTCGATAAAGAACTTCTGCCATCGCCCTTCGGCGCTGAGTCTTTCCGTAAAGCCGAGCAGCGGAAACTCACGACCCTCGGGCGAGTTGAGGTACTGCGACAGTTCGAACCAAGGGGCCAGCTCTACTTGCAACGTGAGGTCGGGATGGGGCAGGGCGATGGTCACGGCATTGGCGCCGATGCGGCCGCGCGCGCCATCGTGATTCCACTTATCGATCGCGATGGCGGATAGGAATGGCCGCACGTCGGCCGTGAAGTTTTCGCGAGTGAGCGCCCGCACACTCGCGGTGAACCTAGCGAACGGAACGTAAAAATTTTCGTGCGTGTCGAATGGACGATCGACGCGGGTGTAACCTTCGAGCCAGGCCGTCTCGCCGACGGGGCGAATGTACATGGCCTCCACCCCGAACGCGGCACGCGATTCGCTCGAATCGAGGCCCGAGCCCACATAGGTGCGAAGCAACGCCTCGGGCCGGGCGGTGAGACACAGGAGCGACGTTAACAAAACGCCGAGTTTTGTTAACGCATCGTGTCTAAAGAATTGTGGGGGGAGGCCCTGCATGGAAGGTTAGGGATAACAAAATTCGAGATTCAAGTCTCGGGTGAATTAGCGCATTGCGGCATTGCGCCCCGCCGGTTGGGGAGGGGCGCTGCCCAAGCCACTAAATTCACTAACCTTTATGGGGCCGTAGCGCCCATTTCCTCGTAGAAATAAATGGCCCCGAGAATGGCTTTGCGGAAGTCGCCTAAGTCCATGCTTTCGTTCTCGGAATGGGCGTTCGTGTAGGGGTCTTCCACGCCGATCAGCAAGGCGGGCGCTCCGCCCAGTACTTTGGCGAAGGGGCCGACGAACGGAATGCTTCCGCCGCAGCCCATGAACACGCACTCTTTGCCAAAGGCCTTCGTTAACGCTTTGGCCGCCAGGCGGAACGCTTCGCCCTCAGGATTGGTAACCCACCAGTGGCCCGACCCTTCCAGTTTGAAGGTCACCTCGACGCCCCACGGGGCATGCTTCTTCAGGTGGTCCTGCAGCAGCTGTTCGACTTTACGTTCGTCCATGTCGGGGACGGTGCGCACGCCGATTTTGCACCACGCCGCCTCGTTCACGATGTTGGCGGCGCGCTTGCGGCTCGACGCCTCGATGGCGTTTACGCTGAGCGAAGGCAGGCGCGTGGTCTTGGTGAGCGGGCAGGCTTTGCCCCCGACGAGCTGCACGCTGTCCAGAATTTCGGCCTGCTTGCGATAAGCGGCGTCGGTGTAGTTGAGCTTTGCGACACTTTTCTTCTCGGTGTCGTTCATCGGTAGCACGTCATCGTAAAAGCCGGGGATGGCAATCATGCCCTCATCGTCGACGAGCGAGGCGATCATCTTCGACAGGGCGATGACCGGATCGGGCACCGGGCCGCCCCACTGACCGGAGTGCAGCGGGTGATCCATAACCTTCACGGTAACTTCCATTGCGGCGAGCCCGCGCAGGGAAGTCGTGATGGTGGGAATACCGGTGTCATAGTTGCCGGTGTCGGTGAGCACGATGGTGTCGGCCTGCATCATGCCCTTGTACTTCTCGAGAAACTGTTCGAGATGCTCGGAGCCGATCTCTTCTTCGCCTTCTACGATCATCTTCACGTTGACCGGAAGTTTTCCGACCGTTTTCAGGTACGACATGATGGCGCTGGTGTGCACCACGACGCCCGCCTTATCGTCGGCCGTACCGCGCCCGTACAGGCGGCCGTTTTTCTCGGTGGGCTCGAACGGCGGGGTCTTCCACAGCTCCGTGCGGCCCGCGGGCTGCACGTCGTGATGGGCGTACAAGAGCAGGGTGGGCTTGCCCGGGGCGTGAAGCCAGTCGCCGTAGACGTACGGGTGGCAGTCGGGAAT
>JBGSST010000087.1:0-4668 GCA_041736915.1 Bdellovibrionota bacterium | reverse complement strand
CGCTCGAACTCGCCCGCGCCCGTCACCGGCGCGAGCTGGAGCGAACCTGCCTAATCTCGCTGCACGCTTTGAAAGGTTTTCTGGAAGCAGGGCTCGCCTTATCGGCGAGTCTATTTCTGCTCGCCGAACGGGTTCCTTTGGAGTTTCCGCGGAAACTCGCCAAAACGTTGGCGCGCTTCGACGGCGGGGCTTCGCTCGATAGCTGCCTGGCCACCTGTTCCAAACGCAGCGCGAGCCGCGAAGTGGCCGAGGTAGTGGCGGCGCTACTCGGAGGTTATGCGAGCGGACTGCCGATTCTTCCTTTTTTGGAGCACGCGATTGGCCGGATGGAGCGGCACCGGCGGGTGGAAGCCCGCGTGGGGCGAGTAAAATCGGTGGCCCAGGCGCAGGGGTTATTCGCCCTTTTTTTGCCGTGGGGGCTTTTGCTCTACCTTTGTCATGCGCAGGAAAAGTCGTTCGCCACGTTCGCGGCGGACCCGGGCTTTTTGCTATTGGCCGCCGTCGCGTTGCTTTGGGAGCTGACGGGATTTGGAGTGCTATGGGCCCTGGCGAAGTTTCACTAAAGGGGGCGAAGGCGCGGCGGGAGCAGAGCGAGCTGCTGCATTTCGTGGAGTCGCTTCATCTGCACCTGGCGGCCGGTTACGACTTGGCTTTCGCTTGGGGAGAAGCCGCTCGCGGCTTGGCCGTTTTTTCGCCGACGTTGGCCAGCGAACTGGGAGGCGACGCGCCCCTGTCGGAGAGGCTCGAACGTTTAGGAAAAACTTTCTCGCAGGAAGGCGCCCGCGTTTGGTTTCTCCTTTTACTTGCTCTCTATAGAGAAGGTAGCCCGTTACTCGCGGCGGTGCGATCGCTTCGGGATCGACTGCGGACCGAGCAAGAGGAGGCACTGGTGCGGCACGCGGAGGAGTACCCCATGAAGGCCAGTGTGGTGCTGCTGCTCTTCTTTCTCCCGGCTACGTTTCTGCTGCTGTTCTATCCCTTACTCGCCGAATGGTCGGCCGCGCTCGACTAACGCAACGCGCATTTAAGTAGGGCAACGTGTCATGGTAACCGCACCCCAACGTTTCCTAATTTGGAGGTTCTCGTGAAAGCTCTTTTCGTTCTCGTATCCCTGTTCACTTTGTCGATGTCGGCCATGGCCGATCGTCACCACGGCGATCGTTGCGCCCGCTACACCCCCCACGGCGTAAGCGCCTGCATGGGCAATCCCAGCTGCGACTGGTCGACCTCTTCGTCGAGCTGCTTCTCGAAGTCGGGCATGCATTGCCACGCTTACTCGGTTCACGGAGTGAGCGCTTGTATGCGCGCCCCCGGCTGTGACTGGTCCACCACCTCGTCCAGCTGCTTCGTAAAGGCCGGCGAGCGTTGCTCCTACTACACGATGCACGGCGTGAGCGCCTGCATGCGCGCCCCGGGCTGCGACTGGTCGACCTCGTCGTCCAGCTGCTACCGCAAGTAACTAGCCGTAAACGCGTCCATTTCCAAAACGGGTGTCCCGCCGGGACGCCCTTTTTTTTGGCCGTCCAGTTGGCTTTACGGCCCACCTAAATAGGGCTAGCTTAAGCGTTTTTCCGAAAACCTAAGTCCAGAGGATTTCTAGATGGCCAAGCCGGCGCCCAAAGCTAGCGAACAGAAAATGGCGGCAATCGTCTCGTTGTGCAAACGCCGGGGCTTCATTTTTCAGAGCAGCGAAATTTACGGTGGCCTGAACGGCTGCTGGGACTACGGTCCACTGGGCGTCGAGCTCAAACGCAACATCAAGGACGCCTGGTGGCGCGACACGGTTTTGCGCCGGAACGACATCGTCGGCGTCGACTGCTCGATCCTGATGAACCCCAAGGTGTGGGAAGCTTCGGGCCACGTCACCTCGTTTACCGATCCGATGATCGACTGCACGCAGTGCAAAGGCCGCTTCCGCGCCGATCACATTCAGAACAACCAGTGCCCGACCTGCGGCTCGAAAGACAAGTTCACCGAGGCCCGTCAGTTCAACCTGATGTTCAAGACTTTCGTCGGCGCGATGGAAGATTCCACCTCGCAGGTCTATCTGCGTCCGGAAACCTGTCAGGGCATTTTCGCGAACTTTAAAAATATCGTGGATACGTCGCGCGTAAAGGTGCCGTTCGGCATCGCGCAGATCGGTAAGGCATTCCGCAACGAGATCAATCCGCGTAACTTCACCTTCCGCTCCAGAGAGTTCGAGCAGATGGAGATGGAGTTTTTCTGTCATCCGGACGATGCGCCCAAGTGGTACGAGTACTGGAAACAGGCGCGCTTCGACTGGTACGTGAAGTACGGCATCAAGAAGGAAAATCTGGTGCTGCGCGAGCACGAGAAGAACGAGCTGGCCCATTACGCCGCCGGCTGCGCCGACATCGAATACGAGTTCCCGTTCGGCGTCTCGGAGCTGGAAGGTATCGCCAACCGTACCGACTACGATTTGAAACAGCACACCGAGCACTCGAAGAAGGACCTTTCCTACTTCGACGAGCAGCGTAAGGCCCGTTACTTCCCGTACGTGATCGAGCCTTCGGCGGGTGCCGATCGCGGCACGCTCGCGTTCCTCATCGAGGCGTACCACGAGGAAAAAGACGGCGACGAGACCCGCACGGTCTTGCGCTTCCATCCGGCGCTCGCGCCCATCAAGTTCGCGGTGCTGCCGCTCGTGAACAAAGACGGCATGCCGGAGCTGGCGGAAAAAGTTTTCAACGAGCTGCGCCTGAAGTGGAACGGCTACTTCGACGACAAAGGGGCCATCGGCCGCCGGTACCGCCGGCAGGACGAAGCGGGCACCCCGTTCTGCATCACGATCGACGGCGACAGCCTTACGGCTCACACCGTGACCGTGCGTGAGCGCGATTCGATGAAACAGGATCGCGTGGCGATCGCTGAGCTGCACAATTATTTAGGCAAACATCTGACTTGGTAGGGAGTACGGACCGTGGAAAAGATGGTTTATTCGTTCGGGGACGGTAAGGCCGACGGCAACCAGGGGATGAAAAATCTCCTGGGCGGCAAGGGCGCCAATCTTCATGAGATGACGGGGCTGGGTTTGCCGGTTCCTCCCGGTTTCACCATCACCACGGAAGTTTGTACCCATTACTACAAGAACGGTAAGGCCTACCCCGACTCGCTCAAGGGCGAGGTCGACGCCGCGATGGCGAAGATGGAAAAGTCGCTGGGGCTGAAGTTCGCCGACCCGGAAAATCCTCTGCTCGTGTCGGTTCGCTCCGGCGCCCGGGCTTCGATGCCCGGCATGATGGACACCATCTTGAACCTGGGGCTGAACGACGAAACGGTGAAGGGGCTCGCCAAAGCGTCGAAGGATCCACGCTTCGCCTACGACGCGTACCGCCGGTTCATTCAGATGTACTCCGACGTGGTGATGAATGTTCCCCTCCACGAGATGGAACGGCTGCTCGACGAGGCCCGCGAAAAACGCGGAGTGAAAAGTGACGCCGAGCTGACCGCCGAGGACCTCGAAAAACTCTGCCTGCAGTTCAAGAAGATCGTCGAGCAGGAGTCGGGCAAAAAGTTTCCCCAAGACCCCAAAGAGCAGCTCTGGGGCGCCATTAGCGCCGTGTTTTCCAGCTGGATGGCGGCGCGGGCGATTAGCTACCGCCGCATCAATAAAATCCCCGAAGAGTGGGGCACCGCCGTCAACGTGCAGGCCATGGTGTTCGGCAACATGGGGGACGACTGCAGCACCGGGGTGGCGTTCACGCGCGATCCGTCGACGGGTGAAAAGCGTTTCTTCGGCGAGTACATGAAAAACGCGCAGGGCGAAGACGTGGTGGCGGGAATTCGTACGCCGAGCCCGATCAACAAGACTTCGGCTCAGCACGGCGATACCGCGCGCACGATGGAAGAAGAGTTTCCGGCCTGCTACCAGGAGCTCGTGCGGCTCTACAACATGCTCGAGAAGCACTACCACGACATGCAGGATATCGAGTTCACCGTACAGAAGAACAAGCTGTACATGCTGCAAACGCGAAACGGAAAGCGCACGGCCTCGGCCGCCATCCGCATCGCGGTCGATATGGTGAAAGAGGGGCTGATCGACAAGAACACGGCGATTGGCCGGGTAACCCCCGCGCAGATCGAGCAGCTGCTCCACCCGCGACTCGACCCCAAGTTTCCCAAGAACGTCATCGCCAAAGGATTGCCGGCCTCGCCGGGCGCCGCGGCCGGTGAAGTAGTCTTCTCCTCGGAAGAGGCGGAACGCCTGAAGAAGATGAATCGTCCCTGCCTTTTGGTGCGTCACGAGACGTCGCCCGAGGACATCGGCGGCATGGATGCCGCGCAGGGCATTTTGACCGCGCTCGGGGGAATGACCTCCCATGCGGCGGTAGTGGCGCGCGGTATGGGCAAGCCCTGCGTCGCGGGCTGCGGCTCGATCAACATCGACTACCAAAAGTTGCAGTTCACGGTCGGTAGCCACGTCGTCAAAAATGGCGAACCGATCACCATCGACGGGGCCACCGGCGAAGTGATTCTGGGCCACGTGCCCACGATCAACAGTCAGGTGGATCAGAATTTTGCCGAGTTCATGAGCTGGGTGGATGAGCGCCGCACGATGGGCGTTCGCGCCAACGCCGAGACGCCTAACGACGTAAAGGTCGCGCGCGCTTTCGGCGCGGAAGGCGTGGGGCTGTGCCGCACCGAGCA
>JBGSST010000039.1:0-2988 GCA_041736915.1 Bdellovibrionota bacterium | reverse complement strand
CGCCAGGTCCAGCCCGTAGCCCACCAGAAATTTATCCTCTACTTCGAGCCCCACGTAGTCCACCCCAACGTTCACTTCGCGGCGCGAAGGTTTCGAGAGTAACGCAGCGATCTTCACCGACTTCGGCGACTGCGCACGAATGCGCGAGTAGAGAAAGTCGAGTGTACGGCCGCTGTCGACAATCTCGTCGAGCAGTAACACGTGGCGCCCTTCCGGCGACGATTCAATGTCCTTCAAGATCCGTACCTGACCGCTGGAGGAAGTGCCCGCGCCGTAGCTGGCAAGGCGAACGAAATCGAGCTCCAAAGGAATGGTAAGGTGACGCAGCAAATCAGCGCCAAAGAACATCGCCCCTTTTAGCGTGACGACGGCCAGCACCGACTCATCGGGTTCCAGCAGCTTTTTGAAATCATCGGAAATCCGTTTGCCGAGCCCCGCGTTGAGCTCCTGAATCTTTTTTTGGTCCAGATAAGGAACCAGCCGCATCGGTTTATCCATTTTGCTCAACTCCTAAGGCTATCGATGGCCGCTTTGATCTTGCCGAGTCCGGACAAGCCTTTGCTGGCGAGAAACTGGGTAACTTTCATGCCGCCCAACGGCAAAATGCTCAAGTATCCGTTTCGCAGAAAGGAAAAGAGGCCGATGTGAACCTTTACCCGGATCTTTTTCTTGGGATCGGAGTGAGCCATCAGCTTGAGCAGCTCAACGCCGATATCGCCGACATCTTCGGCCTCGATCGCGGACAGAGCCTCTACGCTCTCCTCACCGAGGATCACCGTGAGATCGGGAGTGCGCGGCGGCGTATCGAGCACCTGCATGCCGATCGGAATCTTCTTTAGACTACCGATCTTCTGATTGGGAAGGTGAATGCCGATCTCGATGCCGTCACGAAGCGGGCGAACGGCCGACACGGCCGCAGGGCGCTCGAAGAACTTCTGGATGGCCGCGAAAGATTCCATTTAGACGTCAGGTATAACCGACGCCTTGGTGCTCAGGCTACTTTTTTGAGCGGAGCCTTCGGCTCTTTGCCAGCTTGACCGCGACGGCAGAGGTACGTGGACTCTTCACTGCCGTGCAACATGCGATCGGTCCACTCCACCCCTTGCATGAAGGAGTGATCCTGATTGGAGACTTCGTATTTCCACGCCCCGAAGCGACCGCGCGACTGCACGCCAAACTGCTCGAGGAAAGGTTGCACTTCGCCGAGGATCGCATCGCGCTCCAGCGAGGGCACGGGATAGCCGTAGGGCGCTGTGAAGTGAAACCGGCTCACGATCTCTTTCGCCGACGCAATGAGGCCGGTGTTGAGGCAGCCTTGCACTACCGTTTCCATGATCGTCTTGCGATCGACGGGCTTATGCTGCGACTCCGACACTTCCAGCATCAGCGACCACTGAGTTTCTGGATCGGGAACGTTCTGCGGAGAGTAATGCGAGAACACGGTCACGCGGTAGAACGGGCAGTTGCTTTCGGGAAAGTACATCCAGCATTTCTTATGGAGATGCGGGGGAATTTTCCCCTTCATGCCCAGTCCGAACACGTGCGTAGTAGAGTGGAAAAGCTCATCGGCGCGATCAGAGACCGCAGCGTCGAGCCCCTTTACCTTCCGGCAGAACAGATCGAGCGGCATCGTGTTGAGTAGCTTGTCGTACGCAAACACGCGCCCGTCTTTCAACGTAACCGTCTTGGCCTTGGGGTCAACGCCGTCGACCACCGCTCCATTCTCGATGTGCTTACGACCGACGAGGTCCGCCACTCGTTCCCAGATCGCCCCCGTGCCGCCCTTCTTGGGGAAATGGAAAGTGTTGTTGGGCCCCCAAGAAACATCTTCCTTATCCTGCACGATATTGCCGAGGATCCGCTTTACGTCCGGCACGGAAACGCGCTGGCCAATCCATTGGTAGTTCATCAGCTCCGGCGGAGTCGCCCACACTTTGAAGTTGTAAGGCAGCATGAACAAGTCGGCCACGCCGCGGCCGAACTGCTTTAAAATCCACTCGCGAAAGTTGCTCGGGGTGGCCGTTACGTTGATCTCTTTGCCGTCGATGAGCGGCTCCACGCAGCTCCACATGGCGTCGCGCGGGAGATACTTCAGATTGTTCTGAAAAGGATACGGAACGAACCGGTCCTTCACCCACACCCAGCTTTCGCGCTCGTGATGGTGCCAGAGGTGCGACGGAATCGCGGCCTCCATCACCTCGTCGAAGTGAGTGTAGTGAGAGAACTGCACGTGGCCACCTATGTCCCAGGTAAAGCCCGCCTCGTCGGTAAAACTTTTGGCGAGCCCGCCGACCACGTTGTCGGCCTCCAGAATGACGAAGTCGTTCACGCCGTGCTCGCGCAATCGTAGTGCCGCCCCGAGCCCCGTAGGACCGGCACCAATGATTATGTACGGCTTCTTGTCGGGCTTCACGCTTGCGCTCCGACGGAGGCCCGTTCCTCTTCGCGGCGCGGAACGGGAATGGGCAGTTTTTTTAGGTGCTGCGTCCACTGCGGCCTGAGTCGGCGGAAGTGGCGGACCTCGGCGAAGCAACGCTTGCACACCTCGACCAAACGGCGGTTAAGCGTGACCACCCCGGTCTTGCGCTCCCGGTGATCGACGGGAACTTCTAGCAGCACCGCGCGCGAGCTAGCGGCCAGTACGGAAAGAAAAATATTCGGAATGAACACGCCACGCGGAATCAGGTTGAGCAGGCCGGAAAGAAAGTTCGCCTCGATCAGGCGAAACGGCACGTTGGCATCCCGAATCTCCACTCCGAACAGCACGAGCAGCAGCACGGCGTTCAGACGAGAGATCACGATGCGCACCAGCGGGTCGTGGCGCACTTCGCGGTAGCCAAGAATGAAGGGCGCTTCGTAGCGCGCGTCCCACAGTTTTTCGAAATCGCTGGGATTGAACTGATCGTCGCTGTCCGTCTGGAAGATATACTGCGGCTTGAGCTTCAGCGCCTGTTCGTAGCCGTTTCTCACCGCGTTACCATGGCCCGC
>JBGSST010000014.1:0-9191 GCA_041736915.1 Bdellovibrionota bacterium | reverse complement strand
CAACGGGGATCGCGAGGCCCCGGGGAATCTGGTGATGGCCGGCGGCACTCCCGTAGCCATCGACTTCGATCTGTCGCGACCTTACTACTTCTGGCAGGGGTTCAATCGCGGCATGCAGTGGGTCACCACGGGGATGCTCATCGACCCCACTCGCCGTTTCGGCAAGTTTGGCCCCGTCCCCGGCGTCGCTTCACGCCGTGTAGTGGACAAGCTGGAGAAGCTCGATGAAGCGACCCTGGTAAAGCTCGCCAAGGATGCCGGTATCACCCTGTCAGAAAATGAAATCGCCAACGTGCTCGGCAGCACGAAATACCTCCTCTACAGCGTCTCCCAATGGGAGAAGCGCTACGGCGAATCAAACGTCTATGTGCCTTAAGTCAATTGACAAAACCGGCCTTGCAACGCTACTCGAAAATGAGCCTTGATTTAGGCCCGTTTAATTGACCAACCATAGGGGTACCCTTTGAAGAAATTTCTCGCTCTGTTCGCGGTTTGTCTAATCGCCGGTACGGCTTGCACGAAGAAGTCCGGCGATTCGTCGCAGGCGGTCTCTTCGAACGAAATCGTCTTTGGCGAGTACGGTTCCATGACGGGCGCGGAAAGCACCTTCGGCGTGGCGACGCACAAGGGCGTAATGATGGCCGTGGAAGAGGCGAACAAAGCCGGCGGCGTCAAAGGCAAACAGGTTCGCGTCATTTCGTATGACGACCAGGGTAAGGCCGACGAAGCGGTTACCGCCGTTACCAAGCTCATCACTCAGGACAAGGTTCACCTGGTTCTCGGCGAAGTGGCCAGCTCCCGCTCCATCGCGGCCGGCGCGGTCGCTCAGCAGTACAAGATTCCGATGGTCTCTCCGTCCAGCACCAACCCTAAGGTGACGCAGCTGGGCGAGTTCATCTTCCGCGTTTGCTTCATCGACCCATTTCAGGGCGCGGTGATGGCGAAGTTTTCGATCAACCACCTGAAGCTGAAAAAAGCGGCCATCTTCCGCGACATTCGCAGCGACTACAGCGTCGGTTTGGCGAACTTCTTCGCCGAAGAGTACAAAAAGCTCGGTGGCGAGATCGTGGCCGACGTTTCGTACTCGTCGGGCGACATGGATTTCAAATCGCAGCTCACGTCGATCAAGGGCAAGAAGCCCGACGTTCTGCTGGTTCCCGGCTACTACACCGAAGTGGGTCTGATTGCCCGCCAGGCGAAAGAGCTCGGCCTAAAGGCCATCCTGCTCGGCGGCGACGGCTGGGATAGCGAAAAGCTTACCGAGATCGCGGGCGACTCGATCTTGGGCAGCTACTTCTCGAACCACTACTCGCACGAGGACAAGAGCCCCGTGGTGCAGAATTTCGTGACCCAGTACAAAGCGAAATACGGTGAAGTTCCGAACGGCCTGGCCGCGATGGGTTACGATGCGGCTTTGGTGGCTTTGGATGCGGTGAAACGCGCTACGGACACCACTCCGGCGGCGATCCGCGATGCTCTGGCGAGTACGACCAACTTCCAGGGCGTGACGGGTGTCATCACCATCAACAAGGATCGCGATGCGGTAAAGCCGGCCGTGGTGCTCAAAGTGGTGGCCGACAAAACGTTTCAGTACGTGACCACCGTCAACCCGTAAGGTTAACTGGGCAGCTAAGCCCTCCTTAAGGAAAGATCCTTGCAAGAATTTCTGCAAAACCTCGTGAATGGCCTTGCCCAGGGGAGCGTCTACGCGCTCGTCGCTTTGGGGTACACGATGGTCTACGGCGTGCTGCAGTTCATCAACTTCGCCCATAGCGACATCTTCATGCTCGGCGCTTTCGCGGGGGTTTACCTCGCGATGTGGCTCGGCACGAGCCTACCCGCGCCGGTCGCGGCGGTAGTCGTGACCTTGGGGGCGATGCTGTTTTGCACCGCCATTGCCCTGCTGACCGAACGCATTGCGTATCGTCCGTTGCGTAAGGCCCCGCGCCTGAACGTGCTGATTACCGCTATCGGCGTGTCGCTGCTGCTGCAGAATCTCGGGCAGGTGGTTTTCGGTTCGGATCCCCGCGTGTTTCCGCCGCTGATTCCCACTTACTCGCTCTTCGGCACCGAAGGCATCGTGATCAACAACATCCAGGTGCTGGTCATCACGGTGGCGGGGCTGCTCATGGCGGCGCTGCACTTCATCGTGCACCACACGAAGATGGGCATCGCAATGCGGGCCGTGAGCTACGACATTCAGGTGGCGAGCCTCATGGGCATTCCGTCCGACCGTATCATCATGTTCACCTTCATCATCGGCTCGGCCCTCGCGGGAAGTGCGTCCATTCTCTACGGGCTCTCTTACCCGAAGATTGAACCGTTGCTGGGAGTGATGATTGGGTTGAAGGCTTTCGTGGCCGCGGTCTTTGGCGGCATCGGCAACATCATGGGGGCCGCGATTGGCGGCATCATCATTGGTCTGGCCGAGTCCTTCGTGGTCTTTTACGTGTCGTCGTCCTACCGTGACGCCATCGCCTTCGCGATTTTGATCTTGGTGCTACTCTTCAAGCCGGCTGGATTGTTCGGAACCCTTCGCCGGGAGAAGGTCTGATGCGGGCTTCGTCGGCTCTCAAGCAGCTTCTCGTGGCCATCGTGGTGACCGCGGCCATCTGGGGCTTGGGCTGGGTACTCGAAGATAATATCAACGCTTACATCGTTCGCGTCATCGTCAACTGCGGTATCGCGATCATCCTGGCGCTGAGCCTCAACCTGGTAAATGGCTGCGCGGGGCAGTTCTCGTTGGGCCACGCGGGGTTCATGGGAGTGGGCGCTTACATCAGCGCGATCCTGACTACCGTTTACGGCGGCCCGTTTTTTCAGAGCCCACTTGGCGTAGGCCTGGCCATTTTGTCCGGTGGCTTGTGTGCGGCCGCGGCCGGTTACTTAGTCGGCTTGCCTTCGCTGCGGCTGAAGGGCGACTACCTCGCCATCGTCACTCTCGGTTTTGGGGAGATCATTCGCATCGTGTTCTTGAACATCGACGCGGTTGGCGGCCCCCGCGGGCTACCCGGCATTCCGCGCTTTTCCAGCTTCTTCTGGGTTTACCTTTGCGCCGCGATCACGCTCGTCGTGCTCAAGCGCCTAAGTGAATCGAGCTACGGACGGGCCATCCTTTCTGTCCGCGAAGACGAAGTGGCCGCCGAGGCGATGGGCATCAACGTGGCCCACTACAAGGTAGTGGCTTTCGTGATCAGCTCCTTTTTCGCCGGCGTGGCGGGGGCGTTGTTCGCCCACTACCAAGGGTTCATCGATCCGCAGTCGTTCAACTTCAACCGCTCGGTAGACGTTGTGATCATGGTGGTGATTGGCGGCATGGGCAGCCTCACCGGCGCGGTTTTGGGTGGCATCATCGTCACGTTGATGCCGGAGCTGCTGCGCGTGTTCGAGCAGTACCGCATGGTCATCTTCCCGCTGATCCTCATCGTCGTGATGCTGGTGCGTCCGATGGGCATCATGGGTTACCGCGAGCTTTGGCACTTCGATTGGTTCAAGAAGATTTTCAACCGTAAGAAACGGGTGGCGGCGGAAGCATGAGCACCGTTACGCACAAAGGTGGGCACTTCAAAGCGGAAGGGCTGGGAATCAGCTTCGGCGGATTGAAGGCCGTGAACAACTTTTCGCTCGAGATCAAACCCGGGCAGCTCTGCGGCCTCATCGGCCCCAACGGCGCGGGCAAGACCACCATCTTCAACTTGGTCACGGGGGTTTATCCCGCCGATACCGGCTCGCTCACGTTGAACGGTGTTTCGTTGCTCGGT
The DNA here is from genome assembly GCA_041736915.1 of Bdellovibrionota bacterium. Lineage (GTDB taxonomy): Bacteria > Bdellovibrionota > FAC87 > UBA2466 > UBA2466 > JBGSST01. Next base: position 5,430 of record JBGSST010000014.1, on the reverse strand, counting down.
AAAACGCCGTACCAGATCGCCAAAGCGGGCGTGGCGCGTACGTTTCAAAACATTCGCTTGTTGGGCCAGCTCAGTGTGCTGGACAACGTGATGATCTCTTTTCATATGCGCTTGGGCTACGGCTATGCCGACACGATTTTGCGCACGAAGAAGTTCTTCGAGGTGGAAGGGCAGATGCGCCAGAAAGCGGAAACGCTCGTGCACCTGCTGGGGCTGCACGCCCGCATGGACGACCTAGCCCGCAACCTGAGCTACGGCGATCAGCGCCGTTTAGAGATTGCCCGGGCACTCGCCACCGACCCTAGCGTGCTGCTGCTCGACGAGCCCGCGGCTGGCATGAACTCCGGCGAGAAGGTCTCGCTGATGAAAACGATTTCGGATATCCGCAATGAGTTCCCCGTGAGCATTCTTTTGATCGACCACGACATGAAGCTCATCATGGGAATCTGCGAAGCCATTACCGTGCTGGATCACGGTGAGAAGATTGCCGAAGGGGCGCCGAAAGAGATTCAGGCCAATCCCAAAGTGATCGAAGCCTACCTGGGGGTCGCGCCGTGATGCTCGAGCTCAAGGATCTCTCTGTCAGCTATGGTCCGATCTCGGCCCTGCGTAACGTGTCGCTCAAGGTAGAAGGTGGCGAGACCGTCGCGCTCATTGGCGCCAATGGCGCGGGCAAGACCACCACGCTGCGTACGATTTCGGGACTTATTAAGGCGTTGCAGGGAAGTATTCACTTCGACGGGCAGGATCTTTCGAAGTTGAAGCCGCACGAGATCGTTCGCTTGGGCGTGTGTCACGTGCCCGAGCGCCGCGGAATCTTTGCGAACCTCACCGTGCACGAGAATTTGAAGATGGGCGGTTACATTCGTAACCCCGGCCCGTCGGACTACGACGAAGTGTTTACTCTGTTCCCGCGCATCAAGGAACGCCTCACGCAGAACGCTGGCACCTTGTCGGGTGGCGAGCAGCAGATGCTGGCGATTAGCCGCGCGCTGTTGGCGAAACCGCGTCTCTTGTTGCTCGACGAGCCGTCGCTGGGCCTGGCGCCCCAGATTACCAAAACGATTTTCGACATCGTAAAGCGCATCAACCAGGCGGGCGTCACCGTGATGCTGGTCGAGCAGAACGCGCGCGCGGCGCTATCGATCTCTAAACGCGGCTACGTGCTCGAAGTCGGCGAGGTCGTATTCACCGACTCGTCGGAAACGCTCCTCTCCAACGACGTCGTTCGCAAAGCGTATCTCGGCGAACACTAATCTCGCGTCCGCCAGCAAATCTTGCAAACGATTACTCCACGGACGCGTGTCCACGGCTTTGACCTCCTTCCGTGCCCGCTCTTATGGTGCCCGCCTAACAAGGAGAAACCATGAAAAAACTGATTCTAAATCTAGGCGTGTTGTCGTTTCTGATCGCGGGGGCCGCGTTCGCGGACAAGAACTCGTGTAAAGAGAGTTGCAACTCTTCCTACAAAAGCGCCATCAGCTCCAGTAAATCCACGGGCGATAGCTGCCGTAGCTGCTGCAGCAGCGCGGGCAAGAAGTACGGGCCGGAGTACAATCTCTGTACGAATCGTTGCTCCCAAACTCAAAACGCGGAGTACGAAAAAATTCACAAAGACATGTACCTCTGTCACCACCACTGCAACTGAACGACGGGTGAGGCGCGGACGTGGCTGTCCACGATCTTGCGGCCTAGCCGCACATTGTTCGTGTAGTCGGGCGTTCGCGTCTCTAAGGATTGACCACGGAGGACTCAATGCGTTGTTTCGTGGTCATTTCTATTTTGGCTTTCATTTTACCGGCGGTGGACTCATTTGCCTCGCCTCCCGGAACGCTCAAGAAAACTTCGGCAGGTTACGAGTTCCGTCGAGTATCCGAAGCGGAACTAACCGATCGCGGGGTGACCGATCCCGTGGCCTTCGGTGAAGCCTGGGAAGATCCGATTGGCATGATCTGGGGCGACATCGCGCGCAAGCCGACCGGCACGGCCAAGATCATCAGCCACCACGAGGCCACGGAATATTGCCGGCGTCTCGGCGCGCGGCTGCCCAGTGGATTTCCTGCCGGAAAAACTGAATCCGACTTTGTCCGCCTTCGCCGCTACCTGGGCGGTGTCGGAGATCCGACTTCGGAAGAGGAGTCTGGCTACCGTCCGCAGATTCTGCCGGGCCTCGTCTTCGAAGAGAACGGCCATTCGTACAGCGAGTTTAATTGGTCCGATTCGCTCGTGCCGAAGAACCCCGATTTTGCCTACACCTTTTTCTCGGGGGCGGGGGTGGTCTACCGTGCTTTTCGCGACAACGACGGAAACTATTCCGTCCGCTGCGTAGTAGACCCGCGCCGCAAACGGTCTTACCGGCTCGATGAAACTTCGACCGAAGACTTGGTGAAGTGACGAATCTCGTGTGGCCAATTGCGGCTTTTGGGGACGTTTTGTCCACAATGCGATTTTTCCGCACAGTTCGTTCCCGGCGAGTCGCTAAGCAACTCAAGGAGTTAATCCTTGAACGTGGACACATCCGTCCGCACTTAGATTTCAAAACCGTTTCGCGTTTTTAATGCACGGTGCTATCGAGGGGGCAATGAGTGAGATTGCCATTAATTCCGAAGCGCCGCGTACACTCCGCGCTCATTTGCAGTCGGAGTTGGTACGGCGGATCCAGGAGAACCCCCGGTACTCGCTGCGAGCGTTCGCCCGTTTTTTAAAGGTCGATTCGTCGCTACTGTCGAAGATTCTTTCCGGAAAAAGAAACATCAGCCGGGCGCTTCATTTGCAGATTGTGGATCGCCTTGCGTTACCTCCGAGTCAGGTGGCGCTCTTCCAAGCGGATGAAACCGGCACCAACCTCTGGATGCGGCCCTCCGCTTCGGAAGGAAAACTGCGGGCGCTATCGCTCGATCAGTTTCAGATCGTGAGCGACTGGTATCACTACGCGATCTTCGAGCTGATGCTGGTGAAATCGTTCCGCGCCAACACGCGCTGGATGGCCCGGGCCCTAGGGATTGCGGAAGAGCAGGTCGCCACGGCCCTGCGCCGCATGGAGCGGGCGGGCATGGTCAGCCGTGGGGTGAATGGCTGGACGCGGTCTCCGCTCGGCTTGACGAACTTAGGGCCCGACATCACTCCGGCGCCGTTCCGCCTACTGCAGAAGCAAATTCTCGAGAAAGCCATTCGGGCGGTCGACGACATTCCCTTAGAGCGCCGGGATCAGTCCTCGATGACGATGGCCATCAATGCCAAAGATTTGCCGGAGGCTCGCGAGATCATTCGCCGCTTTCGTCGCGACCTAACCACTTTTTTACAACGGGGTAAGGAGGCGACCGACGTCTACCACCTCTCCGTTTCCCTTTATCCAGTTACCCAAATCGAGGAGTTACAATGAAGTCGTTTTTTTCGTGGTCGGTAGTTCTTGCTCTGGCCTTGCCGGGCATCAGCCTTGGCGAAGGGGCGGAGGGGGTAGGCGGCAACGGCCAATGGCTAGACACTCTTCTCAGCGAGACGCGGATGGAACTTCAGTACCAAATCACGTCGCGCGCGCATCTGGATTCCATGGAGACCCTCTCCGTAGCCGAGCGCGAGTGGGTGTTGGCGAATGCTTGGGAACTGCGCGAGTACGCGCGGGTGGTTCCCTTCGTTCCGAAGTCGGGCCGCTTAGGGGACTGCCTCGTGGGCACGAAGGGCGCGACCGTGCTAGTGCAAGAGGCCGCTTGCCGATTCAAGAACGAATCGCCGCGAACGTTGGTCGAGCCGCTACTCAAGATCTTTATCGCGACCCTTCGGTCCCGTTGAAAAATAAAAAGCCGGCCTCTTGCGAGGTCGGCTTTATGAAATTTCCCAGTCCAGCAATCGACTAGGCTTTAAGTCCAGAGTTCCGTTCCGATCGCTAATTCAGTTCCCATCGACTCAACCCCCCTATGGGTAAACCATAACCGGCTTTACCACTGAGCGTTAAAGTACCCGAGATCGGGTATAGGAGATCATTAATTCTAATAATCGTGGTGATTATCAAAATTAATGCCTCGCGACGGAGCGATTACAGATTCGGCTGGCCCATTCCGAACACGAGAAGCTTATCGCCCTCGCGGAACAGCACTACCATCTTACCGCCCTTGCGGACCTCTTCGATTAGACCAACCCCAAACGTGGGGTGCTTGATCACATCCCCCAGCTGGAAGATCTCTTTAGGCGAGTAAGGCAGCAAGGTAGCCGCTGACTTCTGCGCCATCTTGGTCTCCCAGTGGTCGGCCGCGCGAACGACCGCTTTCGGCTCCTTCGCCCGTGGCTTCGGCTTACGGGGCATTCCCGGAAGGGCCAGGTCGCCCTGGGCCGAACGGAAGTTGTGTTGGCTTTTGCAGGTTTTGCAAATCACCTTGGCGGGAGCCGGTCCAATCATCGAGACGATAACGTGGGCCAGGTCCATTTTGCATTTGGTACACCAAGCAAGGGTGTCGCCACCGGTTTTCGGGGCATCGTAAAGTCTTTCGGTCATAATTCCTCTAGCGTCTAACGATATTCGACTACGTCCGTCTTGGGAAAGCGAACTTTCGGCGTTTTGCCATACTTATCCTCTTCGCTGCGGTACCCGATCGCACAAGCGCAAACGGTCGCGTAGTCAGTTCCAATCCCCAAAATGCGATCATACGCTCTCGGATCGAGCCCTTCCATGGGGCAAGTATCCAACCCCAAGAGGGCGGCCGAGGTCATCAGGGTGCCCAGGGCCAGGTAGGCCTGCCGGGTGTTCCAATGGATGACTAGCTCCTTGGGGATCTGCGATACGAAACCGTTGATGGCGTTGGCGTAACCGGCCAGGGACTCCCGGGGGACGCTACGGGCCAGGGCGGCGGTGCCCATGAACTTATCCACGTACTCGGGTTCCATGGAGGTCTTGGCCGTAAAAACGACGTAATGGGAGGCATCTTCGACCTGGGTCTGCTTCCAGGTGGCCGCCGTCAGCTGCTTACGGAGTTCCTGAGATTCAATCACCAGGAATTTCCAGGGTTGCAGGCCGAAAGACGAGGCGCTCAGCACCAGGGTCTGTTCGAGAGTGGCCCAATCCTGGGGGGAAAGCTTCTTGGAGCTATCGAACTTCTTCACGGCATAGCGCCAATTCAGGGCCTCGATGAGACGGGCGTTACCGACAGATTGCATATTCACTCCAAACGAAATTGACCGATTGCATTAAACTTGTATTAAACTAGCCGTTTCATGGTCAAGACGAATTGGAAAACCAAGGCACTGCTCTTCGTGCTTTTTGCCGTGGCGTACGTCTTTTTCTACATTCTGCCCAATTTCCGGCCGATTTTTCCGCCCGTGATGTTGCCGCAGACCTGGTTCGACTCCGGGCCGTTCCTTCCGTGGACCTTCCTCATCTACCTTTCGGACTATGCCTGTATCTTTCTGGCCATCGCCGTTTTGCAAGGGGAGCCGTTT
>JBGSST010000455.1:0-11768 GCA_041736915.1 Bdellovibrionota bacterium | reverse complement strand
GGTCGCTCGGCGGGCTCGAGGGGGCCGAGTCCGGGAACGACGGAGACGGATTGTTGGGCGGCGTAAAACCAAAGTTTTGCGAAGAATCGACGAAGTCGTCTTCTTCTTGAAACTCCGACGGCGGCGGAGGGGGCGGCGGGGGCGGAATCGCCGACGGATTGCTCGGGTCACCACCACCAAACGGATTTTGCTCTTCCGCGAACACGGGGACACCAAACATCGTGGTCAGCAGGAAGGAAGCCGTGATGGCGCGACAGATTCCCTGAAACGCTAAATTTTTGCGTCCTTTGATCATTTTACGTCGTAGTTCAAAGTTTGTTCTTGTCCGCCGCGGATGAATTTAAGCTGAATCTTCTGGGAGGCGCGTAAACGCTGGAAGGCTTCGAGGCCTTTCCCTGCGTTATCCAAAACGATGTCGTTCACACCCGTGAGGACATCGCCTTGGCGGATACCGAGCTGGGAAAACAAAGAGCCCTGATCGATGGTCTGCACGAGGAAGCCTTTGAACTTGCCCGTGGACGGATCGATGTAGGGGACCGCGCGGGCGGTCTGTAAAATCTCGCTCAGGTTGAGCAGGTTTTTCTGTAAAAAGTCGTTCTTAACTGCGTACTGGCTGTCGCTGACCGGGGTGATGCCCTCCGACGAGCTGACCATGGTAGGGGTAGAGGCACCGCCGATATTGTCTTCGGGGATCTCGACGAATTCGAAGTCTTGGGTGGCGCGTACTTGAAAACAGAGCTTTTTGCGATCGACCTTGAGCGCGAGGTACTTTCCTTCGCCGAAGTTATCGTCTTTCTTTACGGCGGTGCGGACGGAGTTTTCGTCCTGGATCAGGGCGACAGAGTGGCGCTCATCGTTCATGACGATGGTGCCTAGCAAAGACACGCGAACCTGGCTCAGCTTCGCTTGGCTCATGCAGTCGAGCTGCCCCTGATCGAAAGGCTCAGGTATTTTGCCTTCCACGTTAAACATATTGCGCCTCAGGATTGCGTCGAAATCCTCGGTGGGGGGCCGGTCGGCCATCGGTCGAGAGAGCGGACGGGAAGCAACGGGGGCAGAAGCCGGCTTCAGCCAAAGCCCAATGAGGCTCGACGTGATGCTGGCTAACAAAAATAAGGCTAAAACGATTAGGCCCCATTGAATCCCCGTCGAGTACTGCGAAACGTTTTTGAGGTCGATCTTTCGAAAATCTAAGTCGAACCCTTTTAATTTTCCTGATAGCCGGCCAGGAATCTTCTTTTTGAACCCGGAGGTAAGGTCACGTAGGCGTTCCGACTGGACCGACTTCTGAGAACGCCGGCCTTTAAACCATTCAAGCCAACGCTTCGGATTAAGTTTTGATCTCGGATTCTCCGACACACCTTTTCCTCGCGGTAACTACGAATCAGTGCAAGGCGTGGGCCATATCACTTTTAGGCGGAGCACCCTGGTAAACACCGTTTTTATACACCGCGCCATTGACCCGTTGTCAAATGAAGGACTGCCGCAGGGCAAAAACCGTGACAAACTGTCTTTCACCTTGGAAACAAAGGAATTCAAATGAGCGAAGATCAGAAAAAATTCCAGGAAGGTTGCGTGTTTTTCAACGCGGGGGATTATTTTGAGGCTCATGAGGCCTGGGAAGATCTCTGGCACGAAGCGCAAGGCGCGCGGCACCCTTACCTTCAAGGGTTGATTCAGGTGGCTGCCGCGATGCACCACGCTTCCAATGGCAACCTGCGCGGGATGAAGAAGCTGTTTGCCTCAGGGCTGGCCTACCTCGAAAAGGGGAGAGAGGCCGCCGACGAGGTGGACGTGGATGAGCTGACCTCCCGCGTTCTGGACTTTCAGAATGCCGCCGACGACTCGTCGGGTCAGGCGGAATTGCCCTGGTTCAAGGTTCCGCTTCGTTAGCTCCTGGTGACAAAGGCTGAGTAATGTCGCCTCCTTACTGGCTCTGCGTCCCGCTCCGCGGGTAGAATGAGGTGGTACGCTGTAGTCCCGTCGCACGCCCCACGCTGCCCTTGAAACTAAGAACAGGTTCTATCCCGAGGTTCTATGAAAGCGCTGCTCACCCTTCCCCTGTTGTCGTTTGGACTTTTTGCCTTCGCCCTTACGGGGGAGACCGGCCAGCCCGAGCTGCCCCGGGGTTTGGCAGACTTCGAGTCACCGGTGTTGGTCTCCCGGGACGTGGCCATATCCGATCCGCCGGAAGGCCACATTAGATCGCTCGGGGAATGGGAAGAGTCCGAAGCCATCATGACGCTTTGGCAGAATTCATCCCTGATGAATGCCTATACCCAGCACGGGAAGGTGAAGATTTTGACTACCGCTTCCGGCAAAGGGGGGTGGGACAGCTGGCTCGGTAAGATCGGGGCGGATAAGTCGCAGGTCTCTTACTTTTTCGTTCGGACGGACTCCATGTGGGTTCGGGACTACGGTCCCTGGTTCATCTTGGATGGACAGGGCGTGTTCGGGATGGTGGATACCATCTACAACCGGCCCCGGCCGAACGATGACAAGGTGCCGCAGTTTCTGGCCAAAGAGCTGGACCTACCCATTTACGAGACCGGCCTCGTGCATACTGGCGGGAACTACTACAACGACGGGCAAGACAACGCCTACTCGTCGACCCTGGTCTATAGCGAGAACGCGAGCCTTTCTAAAACCGAGGTCGACGATCGGATGAAGGCGTTTTTGGGAATCGAGCGTTACACCACCTCGAAGCTCGCGCCCAAAGCCACCATCGAGCACATCGATACGTTCGGAAAGCTGGTGGCGGCGGATACGTGGGTGTTCAGTGAATTTCCGGCGGGATCGCAGTTTCGCAAAGATTCGGAAGCCTACGTGTCGTTGCTGAAAACGTTGAAGAGCCCGTACGGCACGCCCTTCAAAATTCACCGGATGAAGATGAGCCGACGGGCCGGGGCCCGTGGCGATCGCGCGGAAGACTATCGCGCGTATATAAACTCGTTCATTAGTAACAGGGTTTTGTTTTTTCCGACGTACGGCGACGAGATTGATGACGAGGCGAAAGCCGTCTACCAGGCCGCGTTGCCCGGTTACGAAATCGTAGGAGTAAGCAATGGACAGACCAGCTGGGGTGATTCGGTTCACTGCCGTAGCCGTAATTTGTTGAAGAAAAATACGGTATTTCTTTTCCCCGCAATTTCCGGGAGCGAGCTGCTGGTGGAGGCTTTTGCGTCACCGGGGGCTCGCTTGGATGAAGCACCGGTGGCGCACATCGAGGAGGATGGAGAGACGCGGTCGGTAGCGTTGGAACGCGCCGGCGATCGTCTGTTTAAGACGCCGCTAGTCGGTAAGCCGGGCTCGACATTGCGCGTTTACGTAACCGCCAGGGATACGAACGGCGTGGAAAAAGTCTCGCCGCCGGGTGCGCCCTTGCAGAAAATAGAATATCTTCTTGGGGATGAACACCGTTAAGCAGATTCCCGCCTATCAGCGCGTACTGATGGTTGACCCGCAGCACTTCGATATTCAATACAGCATCAATCCTTTTATGAAGGATGAGCACGGTAACCTAAAGAAGGTCGATAAAGCGAAGGCGCGCCAGCAATGGAATGCGCTCGCCGAGACCTATCGCAAGCTGGGGCTCGACGTCGTGGTGATTCCCGGGCGCCCGAACTTTCCGGACATGGTGTTCGCCGCGAATCAAAGCATGCCTTACTGGTCGTTGGATAAGAATGTTCCGGCCGTAGTGATGGCGAAAATGCAGTCGGACTTTCGTAAAGACGAGGTGCCGTTTTTCACGGAGTGGTTCGAAGGCGAGCATTACTCGATGGGCGAGATAACCGGCGAGCCGACGATGACGTTCGAGGGCAACGGTGACGTTTCCATTCAGGGAAAGCGGCCCGTGATCTGGGCGGCCAACGGACCGCGTACCAGCGTTGAGGTGGCAGAAGCGCTGCACAAGCTGACCGGCTACGAAGTCGTCTCCCTCAGGTTGCAGGATCCGCGCTTTTATCATCTCGATACCTGCTTCTCGATTTTGAACACCGACACGGTGGCTTACTATCCGGGCGCCTTCGATTCCGCGGACGTTGAGAAGATCAAAAAAGGCTTTTCGCGCCAGATTGAAATCAGCTTGGAAGAGTGTCGCGATTCGTTCGCCGGTAATTGCCATTCTCCCGACGGGAAGCACGTGATCTTGCAGCAGGGTTCGCCAAAGTTTTGCGCGGCCCTACGTGAACACGGTTTTGAGCCAATCGAAGTCGACACTTCGGAATTCATGAAGTCCGGTGGCTCCGTGTTTTGCATGAAGATGATGGCTTACTAAGCGGCTAGCCGTTCGGGTATCCGTGCGGGGGCGGACTCGGTTTCTCCTTTAGCCGGAGATAAGAACGGGAGCTCGACGAAGCGGAAACTCAGTGCGCTAACTATTACGGACACGAAAAGGGTGGCGCCCATTATCCCCCAGAACGTTCCGGTACTGAGTTGCTGCGTGGGCCACGCCAATCGGTAGAGGCCGGCGAACCCCGCGAGTACCGTACAATGGAGCAGATAGAAGCTGTAGCTCACCATGCCCATCATTCGGAAAGGGCGAGACTTCAACGCTCCAAACACGGTATTGCCCGCGACGATGAGATAAAAAACTAGGGTGAGCAGAGTGCGCTGGACGACGAAAGAAAGTGCGCCCGAGTGAAGATCGATGAAGAAGAGAGCTGCCGTGCTCACCAATATAACTACCGAGGCGAATCGGCTGTGGGACAGGTTCACGGCGGGATTGCGTCTGCGTAAGTAGGCGCAGAAAATTCCGATGCCGAATGCCCACGACACATTTCCAACGAAAATAAAAAACGAGTTCACCGCCGGAACTCTCAGTTCGGTGGCGAAGTAACGGCGGCCGAGGACACAAAGAAGACTTGCGCCAATGATAAGCAAAAGCACTCGGTGACCCCTGGTGAAAAACCTAAAGAACGGCAGGCACAAAAGGAATGCCCACTCGTGCATCAAAGTCCAGTAGACGCCGGCGGGTAGTATTTGCCGGGGTACGAGGTTAATTCCCGGGTGGGCCAGAGTCGGAAACCCAAAGGCAATCCACGGCAGAATTTCGGCGAACAACCTTCCAGGAGGAACCCGAAGCGTAAAGTTCGACCGCCACGCCACGAAAAGTAGCAGTATGCCGACCGAGAGGTAGTACGCGGGAGCCAAGCGCCAGAAACGTTTTGCGTAGAACGCCTTCCACTCCACTACCCGGTCTGTCTCACAAAGACGAACCCAGAAGAAGTAACCCGTAAGTGCGAAGAACAGAGCGACGGGAATTTTACCGACGGAGAAGTAGAACGACGAGTGGGTGGGTACTCCCTTGCCTCCCCAGTAACTGAGTGACGTGTAGGCGTGATGAAAGAACACCGATAGCGCCAGAAACCCACGTAGCCCTTCGAAAGGCCGGTGGCGAGTTGCCGGTGAAGAAAGCGCCTGACGAAAGAAGGGAATCGAAATGGCAATGGAATGGGCAAACGCCAGAGCAAGGGCCATTCCGATAAAGTAGAAAATGGGATTGAGCATGGGGGGAACCCAAGCTCTTATCGACGGCTTAGGCCGATTGTGTGAGCCCCATCACTTTTACGACCACGCGTTTTTTACGCTGTCCGTCGAACTCGGCGTAGAAGATCTGTTCCCAAGGCCCCAGATCGAGATCTCCCTTGGTTATCGGCAACATCGCCTGGTGGCTCATCAACGTGCGCTTGAGGTGTGCGTCTGCGTTATCTTCGCCGGTTTGGTGATGGAGGTAGTCTGGTTTTGGCGGAGCCAGCTCATCGAGCCACTTCATCAAATCCTTCTTTAGGCCGGCCTCTTCGTCATTCACCCAGATTGCCGCCGTAATGTGCATGGCGGAAACTAGGCAGAAACCGTCCTGAACCTTCGACCGGACTACGATCTCGCGCAGCTCTTCGGTGATGTTTACTAGCTCGCGGCGGTTCGCCGTTTCGAAGAACAAATATTCCGTGTGGGCTTTCACTTACGTCCCTCGGCCATTCGTCGAAGCGGGGTCATCAAAAAATAGTTGAGGCGATACCATGCCCGCTGGGCGGCGTTCGTATCGCGCCGGCTGGCCGGGTGCCCTTTGCCGTTGCGGCAGCGCCCGTAACGGCCGAACTGCGGAATTTGATACATGCTCTCGGCTGGTGGCAGCTGAAAAGGCAGGTAACGAAGAAAATCGTTGCGTACGAAAACCAGGTTGTCGCCGTGAGACATCACGTGGACCAGAGAGTATTGCTTCGTGAGCGCCAGCTTGAGCAGCGACTGAAAAGAAGCGCCAAAGTAGTCGTCGCCTTGCCAGTAGAACCCCTTTTGGTACGGCACGACGAACTCACGCGGCGGCGGGTAACTGGCGTTGTATTCGATGAGCACGACGGACGGACGGTAGGCCGTCAAATTCTCCCAAACGTAGTAGTCGAGGCTGTCGATATCGATACACAACAGATCCAACTCGGTGGGCACTTGATGTTGCGCAAACACCTGGGTGATCTCGTAAGGATCGATGGGCCGCGGAACGATCTGCACGTCCGGCCGGGACTGGTGCTTTTCCGTAAGCTTTTGCGAGAGCTCGGGAGAGGCTTCGATGAGCAGAGCGGCCCAGTGCTTTTCCTGAATCAGCCGGCGGGTCAGGCTGAAGTTAGTGCCGTCTCCGGCGCCGATCTCGACGCAAAAGCGCTTTTCAACGGGTAGTAGCGAGAAAAGGTGTTCGATAACACCCTCTTCCAACAAACCATTGGGGCTGGAAAGCCTGGTCTCGCGGGAAGACAGAGGAAGCACCTTGGGGCTGAAGGCCGAAAGCATGGGCGCATTCAACTACGGGGTGGTCAAAACTTCAAAAACTTTGAAAGCCCCGCGTCGGTTCGGTATGAAAAAGCATGTTCAAACAATGGGGAATGGGGCTTTTGGCCGTGGAGGCCATCGCCGCGCTGATTCAATTTTTGCGGTTGAAGATTAGCTATCACTATTCCGTATTCGTCGGGCCGGGCCCCTTCTTTTGGCGCGGCGAGAATCCCTTTTTGATGTTCTTCGTACCGGGCAACGACGAGCAGCGGTACCTCTACTCACCCACCTTCTCGATGTTCTATTTTTTTCCTTTCTCACTGATGAACGAGACTTGGGGGCGGCTAGCTTACGTTTCGCTTTCGCTTATCGTGCTACTTGGCGGAATGCTTTCGTGGACCAATCGGGCCCGCAGAGTTTACGGGATCGAGTTTTCAACCCACCCGTGGCGCAATCTGGCGCTGGCCATGATCGGGGCGGAGCTTTTCGGCGCGATCTACTTCTGCAAGTTTGAGATCCTCGAGGTAGGAGTGCTGCTGGTGCTCGTACGGCTACTGACCGATGGCCGGATTTTCATTCCCTTCTTTTTGCTGGGGCTACTTGCCGAGATCAAATTTCAGACCGTTCCGGTAATCGGCCTGCTGTTCGTTGCACTAATGCTGCTGGAGGCGAGGCCAGTACGTGCGGCGCTGGTGAGTGGCGCGGCATCGCTGCTAGGTGTGCTAGCCGGGGCGGTTTTGCCTTTGTTGGCGGTATCGCCGTCGACTTTGCTCGAGTGGAACAAGGCGCGTTTCGCCAATATCGATTACGTCATTTCCACCTATTGGCAAGGGCACTACCAGCCACTCTACAAGGTTCTGCTCACGGGCGGAGCGGGTCTCACGCTGGCCGATGTGCGAATCTTCAACGTGGCCGGCGCACTGTTTTTCGTAGGCCTGCTCACCATGCTGATTCGTGGTTGGAGTGTGCGAAGCCAGGAGGCCCGTCGCGACCTCGGGTTTCTCACGGCCGTTGCATTCGGATTGCTCTTCAACCTTCTTTGCTCGCCGATGGCCCAGACAAATGCCTTCATTTTCTTCGTGCCCGCAATTGCCCTGCTCTTCGCCCTTAACCCGCGCGGCGGATCTAGGGCGACGGTGGCGTTGATGGCCGGCGCGTTTTTCATTATCTCGATTCAGTATTCCGACCTAGTTCCGCGTGGGTGGAATCTGTGGGCCCGGCACTGGGGCCTGAAGCCGTGGGGGCTCATCCTGTTGCTCGCGGCGGTAGTGAAGGATGGACTTCGTACGACCGCTACCGAGCCCCACAAAGAAACCGGTCTTTGGCTTTTGTCGCAGCGGTTGCAGTGAGCCGTGATTACCGTACTAGGGCCCTTTTTTCGTGAGCCGTTCCTTACCGGTAAGCTCGTACTCTTTCCCACACTCTGCACAGGCTCCGCTGCTGCCACGAAGCTTGAGTGGGATGCCGCACTCGCACGCCCATCCGCTTAGCTTCCCCGGAACTCCCATGATGAGCCCGTAGTCCGGCACGTCTTTGGTAACCACGGCGCCAGCCGCCACAAAAGCCCATGCGCCAACGTTAACTCCACACACGATCGTGGCATTGGCGCCAATCGAAGCGCCGCGTCCCACGCGAGTAACGAAATAATCTTTGGCGGTATTGCGAGGGTAGGCGGACCGCGGAGTTTTCACATTGGTGAACACCATGCTTGGTCCGCAAAAAACGTAATCCTCGAGAATCACCCCTTCGTACACCGATACGTTATTCTGAATCTTGACGTTATTTCCAACTTTCACATTCTTCGCGATGAAGACGTTCTGGCCGAGAGAACAGTTTTCGCCGATCGAAGCGCCCGCGGAGACGTGTGAAAAGTGCCATATGCGAGTTCCCTTGCCGACGGTGGCCCCATCGTCGACGAAGCACGACGGGTGATGGTCCAGGGTTGCGTGATCACTCATGCGGCACTTTTCCTGTCGTTGGCGACCGACGCCAGTTGGGTTGAGGCTTTGTTCAGTATTCGGACAACTTCTAGGCCCTGTACGCCATCAGACTTCGGCGTGAGTCGGCCCTTAATACAATCCAGGAAGTGGCTTAGCTCGACTCTCAAGGGATCTCCTAGCTCGCGTAAGATCACCTCTGCGCCATCGTCTTGCGCTTCGAGCTTCGAGTTTATTCTCTTTCGGTGGTGCGTGACCGTACCCGCGATCTCGTCGAACACTAACATCCCCTTTTCCCCAACGATGCACATGGTTCGTCGGCGTTCTGGCCAGAGCCAGGAAGAACGAATATGCGCCGCAACTCCCTGGGGAAAAGTTAAGTGAAGGTACACATCGTCTTCTATTCCGGCCTGCAGCACCGAGTGCCCCACTGCTTTGAGGTCGGTGGGAACGGCTTGCAGCAAATGAAGTAGGACCGCGATGTCATGAACCCCGAGGCTCCAGAGGGCGTTCTCTACCGTCCGGGCTCGCCCCAGATTGACCCGCTCCTGGTGCACGCTGTAAACGCGACCGAGCTCTTTCTGGTTTAGGTACCGGGCGATGAGTTCGATCGCCGGCTGGTAGAGAAGGAGATGACCGACCATCAGTATCCGTTGCTTTTCGCGGGCAAGCTTCACGAGCTCTTCCGCCTCGTTAACCGAAAGCGTGAGCGGTTTCTCCACAAGAACGTCTAGTCCACCAAGCAGTGACGCGCGAGCGGTCTCAAAGTGGTTGCTGGCCGGAGTGGCCACCACGACCGCATCGGTGTTAGCCGCGGAGATCTTGGATTGGTGCTCGTACACCTTTACGTTTGGATACTCCGCTTGAAGTATCGCCCTGCCCTTCGGATCAGTATCCACGATGGCGCTAAGCACGCCGAGGGACGAAAGTACCCGCGCGTGGTTCTTACCCCAGTTTCCACCGCCAAGTAGTGCCACCCTCATTGCGATCCTCCATCCGACTTTTGGTCACAGGTAGAATCCAGATTGCGGAAAATGCGCCCGAGAGAAGTATCCACGACGGGCGCTAGCCGGAGCTTCTGACCCTGGAACTCAAGCACCGTATCTCCCGCAAGCGGCAATCCTGGCTTGGCCGCCTCAAACGAATCATCCGCGAGTACGTATCTGGATTTCAGGGGAAACTTAGTGCGGGCTACCGACAGAATGTTACTGAACCCGAATCCTGCGGGGATGGCCGACGCCGTGGCCATGTCCCCGGGCAATCGAAGAACCGCGACGGTATTACACCAGGGGTTTCGCGAAGGAAGATAGACGAGCTTTTTCTCGGCGAGCTCGGTGAACTCGTTGATCTTCGTTTGATCATAGGTAAAGAGAGGGGAACGTTCGACCCGGACCTCGGAGACAAACTCTTTGAGAAGACCGAAGTTCAAGACAGTCAGAAGCACCAGAAGCGCTCGATCTTTTTTCTCCCCGCAGTGGATGAGCAGCGCGCACGATAACAGGAGGTGGGGGGTGTACACCCTCCAGTCGGCATAGCCCCCGGCGTAGTAGCACCCTAGAATCAAGGAGAGGATGATGCCGAGGTTCATGACATTGAAGAGCCCCACTCTAATCCGTGGGGTGCTCCAAGGTGAGCCCTGTCTTCTTTCTGCGAAGACCATCCAAGCCGAATAGAACAAGACCGTCAGTGCCTCGAGACGCATCAAGAACTGCAGGTAGTCCGTGGGGCGCGTGAAGGCCTTCAGCCGTTTAACGGTTTCGGTAATCAGCTCGCCTAGACCAACGTTCCCATTCAGGAGCTCGAGCGCGGTCCAGCCATGACCATGCAGCGTAATGAAAAGCTTCCAAATCAGAGTCATCGCGAGGATGAGTCCTGCCGCCATGCCGAAGCGAAGCACGCGCTGCGGAAGCTTACCCTCCGGGATCGAAAGTACGAGTAGAGGCACGAAAAGTATCGACCAGGAAAGTCGCACCAACGAGATCGCAAAAACGAAGAGGCAAGCCGCTCGTACCCAGTTGGCTCGAGGGCCATTTTTCTGACTAAAGAGAGGTAAGAAAACGATGCACGCTACTAGGGCAAGCGCTTGGTGAAGTGGCTCCTCGTTCATGCCGGGGACGTAAAAGTAGATCGGCCAAAAGAAAGCGGCGAATCCGGAAAAAAGGAGCAGTGACGAGAGGCGGTTCCTCAGGGGAAAGGAGAAGAAAAGGAAAGCCAACCCTATCCAGAGAACGTTCACCAACGGTGGCGAGAAGGTTGGCCTGCCGAAAAGGGAGGTGATCTGGTTAACGAACCAAGACGTTCCCCCCATCACAATCGTGAAGAATGGCCCGTGCCCGGTCCAACGAACTCCGGAGAGCCAAGCGGGTGTCTCGTTAGGTGCGAAGTAGCCACCCCCCAAGCCATGACTCATGAAGGAACGAGCGGTCACCCAATACTCGAGCTCATCGTTGAAGGTATAGGATGGTCGTGCATTCCAGATGGGAGCTCGTACGGCTTGGGTGCAGAGCAGAATGCCAATCAATGCCGGTAAGAGAGCCAAGCCGAGGTAGATTCCGTACTTTAAAAGAAGTGTCTTCGGGTTCTTCGCCGCGGGGGTGGCTTCAGTTCGTTTAGGCTGAACTCGGGCCTCTACCGTCTCCACGATTCGCTGGGCAATTTTTTGGGAAGCTAGGTCTTGGCCATAGGGGGACGATTCCGTGCCTTTGGTTCCTACCGCCGCAAGAATCGTTTCCGCTACAACCTCCGAGGAAGTGAGTGGGGCAAGGCGGTTCCAACCTAGGTCGATGAGCTCAACCCATTCCGTCTCACTTCGCAGGGTAACCGCCGGCACCCGATGAAAGAAAGCTTCCTTCTGTACGCCGCCCGAGTCGGTGGCGATTACGGCCGCATGGTGCTCTAGACTCAACATGTCCAGATAGCCCACGGGAGGGCAAATCGTAAGGCCGTGCGGGAGAGGCGAGAGAAGCCCCAGCCGTTCTGCCCGGTCGCGCGTACGGGGATGGAGGGGAAGAATCACTTTGATCTTCGCCGCCGTTTGCGCCAAAGCGGCAAAAAGAAGCTGCAGCCGAG
>JBGSST010000454.1:0-19281 GCA_041736915.1 Bdellovibrionota bacterium | reverse complement strand
CCTCGAAGAGGGAGATGGTCGCGTTGAACGGGGCGTTGCCTTGGCCGAAAAGAATCGGGCGGCCGTCTTCGCCGTTGGCGAGGTAGGTCCAATTTTCGTAGGTGGAGTGGCGCACCGAGTGGTTCAAGTCCTTTAACACCGTACCGTAGGCGCGACGCCAAAAGTCGGGGCTTTCCATGAGCTGTTCCTGCTCGAAATGTTTGGGATACCCCAGGGCCGCATCGATTTCGGAGGTAAGGCGGACCTTGCCCACCAGGGCAGCGCGCAAAGCCGGATCGGTCAGGGAGGCGATGTGAAACAGGACGTCGTGGGGATCGGACAGCGGAAAAATACCATCTTTGATGAGCTCGGCGTAAAGGGGTTCGGGAATGAAACCATTCGAAGCTACCGCAGAGTCGAACTGGATCCCTTTGCTCCGGTATTTTGGCGCTAATTTTTCGATGTCGCCCCGAAGGGCGAAGCGAAATCCGGTGCCGTGCCGGTCCGCCCAGCCATCCAGCGCCTGCTTGAGCGGTAGTACGCTGGCGTACTCGGTGAGCAAAATCTTTTCTAGCTCGGCGGCCGGCTGGCTTCTCCGCGCCTCGGCGGAAAGCCCGTGGTGGAACAGCACCGCCGTCTCGCGCGGCCGAGCCAGGCCCATGTTCAGTGCGCCGTATACGCTGGGGCCGATGCCCATCAGCGAGAGGTTCGCCCGCAACTTATCGATGGTCTCTTCCGACGGAAGGTAATCGTCGGGGGATTGCCGCGCCGGCTTGGAAAATCCGAGCGCCCCTTTCAGCTTCTCCACCCCCGACTGGGCCAAGCGCCCCATGCCCCAGCAAACCGAATGATTGGCGTGGCCGGTGGCCGAGGCGAGCATCCCCGCCACCAAGATCAACCGAAAATGTCGTCCCGCCCGCATCGCGGTATTCTATCGTACGGGATGAGTAGGCACCTAACGCCAAGGGGCAGGCCGACTGAGCGTTGTTGGAGTTCGCGAATAAAGTAACATCTACCTAGTGCCGCCACCCCTCCGTCACTCGCCCCTTCTTTACCTGCGTAGGCTAGGAATCGTTTCGATCTTGACGCACGCTGGCGACGACATGGCTTGGGTGCGATCGCAGGTTTGGTAGCGCGGTTCAACCCCGCAATACGCACCGTAGTTTGTCGGAGCCCGAGAAGGAGTTCACGCACGTTTTCACCTGCTCGGCCGATTTCGCCGCTTTCGCGCACGTCAGTTTGTCGCGGCCGGAGAACGCGTTGACACAGGCTTTCACCGCTTCGCCGGAGTTCGCAGATTTCGCGCAGGCTAGCTTATCGCTGCCGGAGAAGGCGTTCACGCAGGCGCGCACAGGCTCTTCGGCGCGGGCGTTCGTGGCGCACGCGAGCTTGTCGCGGCCCGAGAATGAATTGACGCAGGCCTTTACGGCCTCGGCCGTCCAGCTATTCGCCGCGCAAGTCAGCTTATCCGATCCGGAGAAAGAGTTTTGGCACGCCGAAACGGATTCGCGGCTGCAGGCGGCTTGCGAACAGGCGAGCTTATCGCTTCCGGAAAAGCTGTTCACGCAAGCGGTAATGGCCGAAGACTGTGTGGCGGCACAAAAGTGCCTTCGATCCGAATCGATTCCGAGCACGCTTCCGGTGACGCACTTTAGTTTGTCGCTGCCCGAAAACTGGTTCACGCAGCGGTAGACCTGATCCGCCGAGACGGCCGAACGCGTGCAGGTCAGCTTATCGCTGCCCGAGAAGGATCGGGTGCATTCCTTTACGATATCGGCCGAGCTGGCCGCCACCGCGCAGCGGAGTTTATCGGATCCCGAAAACTGATTTACGCACGCTTTGACGGCTTCGGCGCTGCGGGCCGAGCCAGCGCAGGTAAGCTTGTCGCTTCCCGAAAAACCGTTCACGCAGGCTGCGACCATTTCGGATCCCACAGCCGAGGTGGCGCAGGCTAACTTGTCCCGTCCCGAAAAGGCGTTGGTGCAGCTCACCACCGTGCTGGCGCTACAGGCGTCCAAAGCGCAGGCGAGCTTGTCGGAACCCGAGAACGAGTTCACACATTGGCGAACGGCGGTGGCGGAAAAGGCCCCCGACGCGCAGGTCTTCTTGTCGCTTCCCGAAAAGGCATTCTGGCAGGCTAGAACCGCATCTTCTTGCGGCGCGAACCACTGACACCGGTGAAACTGACCGGCACTCGCCTGGCCCGCCACCTGAAAGACCCCAAATAGAACCGTGAACACCAACCCAAATCGCAACATCGTGCCTCCCTGTGTAGGGCTTAGCACTTCGGGATGGGGGGAGCAATTGGCCTACGGCGGAACGGGTTTAGGAATTCGGGATGTTAGGTTGACAGTAGGGGTAGGGGCGGCCTACACCTATTTGACCAGTTTTGACGCGGGGTGGAGCAGCCTGGTAGCTCGTCGGGCTCATAACCCGAAGGTCAGAGGTTCAAATCCTCTCCCCGCTACCAAATTAAAGGCCCCCTAAAGGGGGCCTTTTCTATTAAGGCTTCTAGTAGTTTAAGCGTTTGCACAAACGCCGCGATTTCTAGGGGCCTTAATTTTTTCGGCCTCGAAAAACCCCAAAATGTAGCACAAATGTATGTGCCTACTGAAAACCTCGTCCTATCTGAATTCGTTCATTAAGACGTGCGGGCTCAATCCCCAACTCCTTGGCCAAGGCAGACTGGGAAATCTCCTCATCCTGCAAATAGGTTACAAACTGTTTGCAGAGTTCAAATTTGAGCTTGTCTGCTTTGGATGCACTGGAGGGCAGTAATCGAACAGGCTCTACCCGATCCATCTTCTTCCTGATTTTTTCCAGCTCTTTGCTATTGGGAAAACCCATCATTCACTCCTATCATCCCGATAAATGGTAATGATGCGAGCCCTGGCTGAATAGCGACTTGGCCCCTGACCTTCAAATGAGCCAAACCGTCCTTTAAGCCGCCACCCTTGTCCCATCAATCTCAACGGGATTGGAGGCTTTAGATGCCTCCTGCTCAAGCTCGGCATAAAGAGCCGCTACTGCCGAAGCATTTGCGCCTAATTTCGAAAGCACATGGAGCCGCAAATCCTTTTCCGTCGCCCAATTCATGACGGTCGGCTTTCCGCCCATCTTTTCCCACTTGATAACGGCAGGATGAGAAACCGAAAATCTCCCGGCAAACGCCTGCAGAGTCAGTTCAAAGTGCTGGCGGATGAAGCGCACTTCGCTTCCGCTGAGCCGCGAGGGTTTATGTGCAAGTGCATAGAGCACAGCATTAGTAAGTTCGTTGTAATTAATATTCGGCGTCCATGCGCCGCGCACCTTGATCATAGGAACGTTCCGCAGACGGATCTTGAAACCAAATCCTACGTCAATGAACTCCCTGGCGACTTTCTTCTCCATGCCTAACCTCGTCTACGTAAATCGATGGCGGTGATGATAAGCATCCCTGTCGATTCCTCTAAGGAAACGATGATGCGAATCTCTCTGCGATCGATAGTTCTACCTCGGACCGAATAATTCCATGCACCGTACTGCTTCATCGAAGCGGTCCTTACTTTTCTCGTGGTGACCTCCCCGAAGTACATAGATGACCTCTGGCCGCGTGATACTCCGTTCGAGCTGCCGATCGGTAGCGTGCCTGGTATCGAGATACCTATGGCGGTCGAGACACTCCCGAATGACATCTAACAAGTTGGGGATCTTTGGAGGCCTCTCACTCACTGCGAGATTGTAACTCAGTTACAATTAAAGATCAAGGGCCAGAACCGTGCGTTTAAGCTCTTCTCTTACCCACGCCGCACTGCTTAAAAACAGAACCGGAACTACTGCTGAAATAAGCCAATCTTTCATGGGTTTCTCCGCGAAGCCTGCCGCGCACATCCGTCGCGAAAGCCGTGACTACCAAGGTAAGAGCTTAAATTCCATAGGGAAATTCGGCCTAAAACGTTGACTACCAAGGGTTCCCGCGAGACTCCATGGATCAAATGACCGCCGCTCCCATTTTGAACATTAACGACAATGAAGCGAGCCGTTACACGCTCGAAAAGGTGCTCAAAGTGGCGGGCTTTGAAGTGGTCTCCGTGGAAACGGGGCAAGAGGGGCTCGATCAAGCGGTTGCTCTACAGCCGGCGCTCATTTTACTCGATATTCAGCTTCCGGACATCAATGGCTTCGAAGTCTGCCGGCGGCTCAAGGCAAATCTCGTTACCACGGCCATACCGGTTGTCCACATCACGGCGCACCCGTTGGGAACCGATGACAAGATTACCAGCCTGGAGGAGGGGGCGGACGCGTACCTCACCTTTCCGGTGGAGCGGAACTACCTGATTGCGGTGGCCCGATCCCTGATTCGGCTGGCCTCCGCCGAGCGCGACCGCATGCGGATGCTGCTCAGCCTGAACGAGAAAAACAAAGAGCTGGGTAAGGCGCTAGATGAGCTGACCACCGAAAAGAAGCTCACCGAGCGTTTCGTGGCGACGCTTTCCCACGACCTGCGCAACCCGCTGGGGATGATTCAGTTCGCCGCCTTTTTAAGTAAAGAAAGCGCGGACAATCCGGCTCTGGTGGCGACGCAGATGGATAAGATCACCCGCACGAGCGAACGCATCGACGAGATGATCATGGGGCTGCTCGACGTAAGCCGCGTGCGGGCGGGGCATGGGTTGCCGTTGAACGTGCGGGAAGCCGATCTGCGTCCGCTCGCCCAAGAGGTCGTCGAAGATTTTTCTCAGCGTTTTGGCAAACGCTTCAGCCTGATTGCGCCCGAATCCGTATGCGGCTCGTGGGACTCGCAGGCGCTTCGCCGCGTAATTGAAAATCTGCTCCACAACGCCGTGAAGTACGGAGAAAAAAACCGCACCGTCACGCTGTCGCTGTTCGTGGTCGATCCGCAGAAAGCCATTTTGAGTATTCATAACTGGGGCAATCCGCTCAGCCCTGGTTCCGATCGTCTGTTCCAACCCCACGAGCGTGGTTTGTCGAAGGCCGACACCAAAGGGTGGGGACTGGGATTGGCACTAGTCAAAGCCGTAGTCGACGCCCATGGGGGGTATGTCGACGTGCAAAGCTCCGCCGAGAAGGGGACTACCTTTTTGATCGAGCTGCCGAGACGGCCGGGCGCGGACCAAACCGATCCAAACAAAAATTCCTTTTTCGCAGAGGGGGAGAACCATGACCGCCATTGGTAGAAGCGCCGACCTCATCTCCGAAACGGAATTAAAGAAAGAGTCGACCACTTATCTACGCCTGGTTCAGGCGGCCGCGCAGTCGGGTAATTTGACCCGAATCAAAGGCTTCGCCGCCACTAAGACGCGCTCTGTCACGTTTCGTTAACATAAAACCCCCGTCTGGAACTTAGCGTTAAAGGCAGGTCGGAACACCGTGTTACCAAGGATCAAAAGCGGTCCGAAAAACCAATACAAGAGGGGTAGTAAGTGTTGAAGTTCGTTGCGGTTCTAAGTCTGTTGGCGTCCACCGTGTCCATGGCGGACCGACTAGCGGTCGATGACGCTATCGAGGAGCTTCGGGCCAAGGCAAACCATCTGGAACAGTTAAAGACGTTGTTCTCTACCGCTAAGTGCGCGGTGGAGATTGGTACCAACCGTATCGCGCTCACGCCGAACACGCTGATGGATAACGGCGCGATTCTCGGAGTGACCGATACCATTCCCGGCACGTACCTATCGTTCTCACAGGCGCCCAAGCCGCACCACCTGAAGAACGTAATTCAGCACGCTCACCTTCGCGCGGTGAATCGCGTGTACATCATTTCGTCGTCGCTCGCCGCCGAGCCCGGCGCGACGGAGTACACCCACCTTCGCGTAAAGGTGGCCGAACCGGAGCTGCAGAAAGATGTCCTGGACCCGGTTACGATGAAGCCGTCTTTGATCTACGGGCAGTACCCGATGGCGATTGCGCTCGACAAAGTGCGCGGTGGCCATACGACGAAGGAGATCACTTTCAAGGGCGGCGGTTCGTTCCGCGTCGTCTGTCAGTAAGTTTCAAAAGCGAAAATCTCATTTCAGGCGGCGGTAGCTGGCTCAGCTACCGCCGTTTCTTTTATGGCCTAAAATGGAGGAGTGCACCGCGCCCTTGTTTTCTCATTCGCCCTTCTCATCCACTCTGCCTCGGCGTTCGGTTACGCCTGCCGCGCAATCTTCGCCTCGATGTTCCGCGAGCCGGACGTCTACCACGTAAACCGTTGCGCGGTGAACTCGCACAAGGTGGTGAACCGCCTCATCGAGCAGGGGGTGCCGGCCGACAAGATCAACGTCATCTATCTTCTGTACGAGCAGTACCGCGGGACGGCCATTCCCATTTTGTACCAGGGCGACCTCATGCCGCCGATGACCCGTAACGGTACGCTTCGTCACACGTGGCCCCGTCATGTGGTGGTGGAGGTCAACGGAGAAATTTACGATCTGGATCACCGGCCTGAGCCAGTGCCCGCGCGCGACTATTTCAAGCAGATGTTTCCCAAGTCGTACTACCATCCCGAAGGCGGGCTCGAGAGCCACATCTTTTTGCGATCGGTGCCGGCCGTACGCAACCGCGAAGAGTTTTGGTTCAAGCGGGGTGACGATGCGGAGGTCGTGAAGGTGCTAGGGCCCCGCGAGGACACGGTGAAAGGGCTACCGGTCGAGTCCGCCAAGAGCTGGATCGAACGGGTGGGCGGCCGCTAGTGGCTACCTGCGGGGAACTGCTTCGGCGAGGCGCTGCAGGCCGGAGAGGTTGAGAGACTCGGCCGTTATCTGGAACAATCCCGAGTCCAGCACGAAGTCGTGCAGCACGCGCCCGACTTTACCCTGGCCATTGCCAATCTTTTTCAGCGCCGCGAGCTGAGCGGCGATGGAGTCCACGCCGTGATAGACCAGGTCGCGCACATTGAGGCCAGCATTCGGTTTACTGTAGCGCCACGCTATACAGTCATCGCGCGAGATGGCAGGTCGTACTTGTTTCCGGCCGACATCCCGATCCACCCCATCTTGAAACGACTGCCGGTGTCCATGGATTGACCGCGGCCTACCTGCGTGAAAAAGCTTTGTAGGCCGGTGTAATCGCTCCGCTCTAGATACGCGAAGTACTCCCCGATATGATCGCTGTGCTGGAAAATTTTGGTGCCCTCCATCACCGAAATCATCTCCGCGAGCAGGTTCGCGCGGCGAATGAAATCGGCCGAGCGAAATCCTTCGTTCGTCGGATCCGCCATGAGGCGGGCAAGGGGCATCTTGGCGACGATGTGAACGTGCTGATGATTGCGCGGAATCTTCATTCCTTCGAGCAACGTCCAGGCATCTTTGCTCGCCGAGCCGGCGGATTGGCGCACCCGAAAGTGCAGCTCGATGTCGCCGGCATTCTTCATGTGGTTGGGGTCGCCGTACTCCACGTGCGGAGTCATGAAACTCGCGGTTCGTAAGGTGTGCTTTCCGCGCGGGTACATTTGGCCCAGAAACGTGGTGTTTTTTCTGAAGACCACTTCAATCTCGTCGCGAATCTTCGTGCCTTTGATGCTCCGGTCGCGAAAGAAATCGTGGGCGGGGCCGGGGCGTCGCATGAGGTACTGCTTTTCCTCGAACGGCAATTGGTCCCACGGCAGCTCACGCATTTTGTCGGCGTAGCGCGGCTTGTTCTCTTCGATCCATTTCTGCGTGCGGGCGGGAAGGGGGCCGAATGGCCTCAGCGTGCCGTCGGTCGAGGTAATGAACTGCATTGTCTCGGGAGTGAGCTTTAGCTCCAGCTCCACGGAGCTGTCGAATTGTGGCTCGGCCAGCCGCGGCAGCCCTAGCTCGCAGACGGTGGAACGAATGGCCAAGGCGGAGGGGGCTAGGGCGAGACCCAAAAAGATCAGTAGGGAAGGGAGAAAAGTCACTTAAGAATTATACGGCATGCGGGGTGAGGATGAGCCTCATTAAAGAAACCTTAACCTGACTTATTGGCGGGTTACCGCAAAAGTACTACTGTGTACATGCGACCAGTTCCGCTGGTAGTTCGCTGCATTCCCCGTTCCCGTTTCCAAAAAAGTTAACGAACGATCGACACCCGGAGGTAAGGCTTGAAAGCTTTCTTTATCCTCTCGTTGTGCCAAGTTCTGTTTTCCGCTGCCGCTTTTGGATACCCGATGACACCCGACGCGGACGAGACGCCGGGTAGCATCTGCACCACCGCTAACGACGACTTCGAAGAATATCGCTACCCCGAACGAATCCCGTACTGCGGCCGCAACGTGGCCTCTTCCCTAAAAAAGAAGATCTATGAGTGGTACGGAATCTCGGAAAAGGAACGGAAAAACTACACAATCGATCACTTGATACCGCTGTCGATCGGCGGGGATAACGAACGGGCTAATCTGTGGCCGGAGCACAAGGAGGTAAAAGCCTTGCGCCCCGATCTCGAGATTAGACTGTTCAACAAACTGCGTGACGCCGAGATTAAACAAAGCGTCGCGATTGGCGAAGTTCTCGAGGCCAAGTTCAATCCGGAAAAGAACACGCTGCGGCTACAGCTGCGCGTGAGGCCCTTCAGCCCCGTCCAGTGGATCAATACCGAAGCGCGCTATTAGTTTGAGTCGAGGCGGTGGCCCGTAAGACAAGCGGCTGTTATAGTTTCCCTAATTGGGGGACCTATGCCGTTCTTGCGGGCCATCTTCATTTTGACCATCACCTTCGCCGCTCACGCCGCCACGGAAAAGACAGCCGTTTCCGAACCCGGCCCCGGCAAACCGATTTGGGAAACCTGCGACGGGTGCGCGAATCCCGAAAGCGCTTACTACGACCCCGAGTCGGGATTTCTCTTCGTTTCCAACGTAAACGGCGACCCTTCCGCCAAAGACACCAATGGTTTCATCCAGCAGTTCACCGTGCACGGCAAAATCGTGGAGCCCAAGTGGGTGGGAGGCCTGAATGCCCCCAAGGGAATGCGGGCGTATAAGGGGCTGCTCTGGGTCTCGGATATCGACGAAGTGCTGGCCATCGACATCGCCTCGGCGAAAGTGATGAAACGGATTACGGTGCCTGGCGCCACGTTCTTGAATGACGTTGCGATCGCCGGCGACGGTACGGTTTACGTGTCCGACACCGTTAAGTCGAAGATCTATCAGATCAAGAAGGACAAGCCGTCGGTATTTCTCGAGGGGCAGCTCGTCGAGTCGCCGAATGGGTTGCTCGTGAACGGCAACAAGCTGGTGGTGGGCGGCTGGGGGTTGGGCATGAAGGACGACTGGTCGGTAAAGACCGCCGGCAGTCTCTTCCTGATCGATCTGAAGACGAAGAAGAAGAACCTCATTACCAAAAAACCGTTAGGCAACCTAGACGGTCTGGAGCTCACCGCGGCCGGTGACTATTTGGTTTCGGATTGGATGGCGGGCAAGATTTATCGCGTAACGAAAAAGGGGCAGGTTTCCACGCACGGCACCGGATATAAGAACTCCGCCGATCTTGGTTACGTTGGGCCGCGGAACATGCTGGTGGTGCCGCGTATGGGAGAGAATCTGATCTCTGCCTATTCGCTGTCGTCCGCCAAGACGCCGGCTCCGTAGGTAATGAGCCAATTTCTTTTTCTGCTGGCGTTCCTCGTCGCCGCGCCTCCGGCGCAAGCGGCTTGGAATCCCATTTGCGATTTCCGCAGAATCCTGGCGCGCTTTGCCGGGCAGTTCAACACCTACGAAGACCCCCAGGACCTGCGCCGAAACGACCGCCCCACCGCGCTGAAGCTCGCCGCGAAGGAGATGCCGCCGGAGTGGCTCGCCGACGATCGCGCGGAAGGGGTGAGGTACTTTACGGCGGAAGAGAAAGAGCAGTCTCGCCTTTATGTTGCGAAGGGCCGCCTCTATGACTCCGAGGGAATGCTGGTGAATTTGCCGGTGGGTTCGCTGTTCGTGATGGACGTGCGGGGAGCTCTCTATGCTCTGCCTCCCGATAGTGGGTGGGGAATCGTGCATCACTCCTCGTTTCTCGCCGGCGCGCCGGTGGCCGCCGCCGGAGGGATCCGGGTACGTAACGGAATCATCGAGAAGCTCGACAACGGCAGCGGTCATTACGCCCCCCGCAAAAGCCATCTCCTTCAGGTACGGGCCCGGCTCGCCGAGCAAGGGGCCGAGTTGCCGTTGAACCGCATGTTCGTTCACGGCAGTCCCAAGTCGCTGGCCGACGCGATCGATTTCGCGGCGTTCGACAAGCCGGGCGCTTTTGGCTCATTGATTCCCAATTACGATCCGGAAGACTGGCCGGCCATCGTAGCGCACATGCAACAGAATCCGGACGAGCGGGTTCGCGCGTCGGCGGTGGGGCTGCTGGCGAGTAACCACGCCCACTCCATCGACACCACGGTGATCCGGGGCTTTCTGGAGAAGGCGTTGAGTGACCCGGAACCAGAGGTTCAAAACGAAGCGGCGCTGGCGCTGCGGGTGTGGAGTACGATGGCCGCGCCTCTCGAACTTTACGACTTAACGGTAAAGGTGGTTCAGGGGAACTACTCCCCGCTGGCGAAATCCGAAGCGCTGTTCACGCTTCGGCGGTACCACGGCCAGCTTCGTCCGTTCGAGCTCGCCACCACAACGTTAGCGTCGGACCCCAGTTTACTTGCCTCCAGCCTCGGGTCCATCGGCCAGTATCTGCAAAGCCTGCGCACCCATCCGCAGCACGGAGCCACCGCGACCGTTCTCGTTAGCTCCATTCGCGATCGCCTGCAGCTAATCGAAGCGGGCTCCGACAAACGTAAGGCGGATGAAGCGCGTTGGGCATTGCAGGAGCTTTTTAAGCAAGGTAGTTAGTCTGTTTCACAGGAGAAAACATGAAACGTTGTTGGGCCGCTTGTTTAGTTTTTTTGTTCACCACCTTGGCCGTGGCCGATGAGCCGGCCGCGCCGAAGGCGGGACACGATAGTTCTTCCGCCCTCGCCACGCGCGAAGGGTTTATCGCGCACCTGAACGCTGGGGTCGATGTTCACCGCTGGCTCAACACCAACTCCGAGGCGCGTATCGTTCCGGGCTTCGGCGTGACCGCGGACTATTTTTTGTCGGAGGTCTTCGGCGTTTACGTTTCGGCCGACTACGTTAACCGCGGTATCTCCGTGGCGAGCCGAACGGCAACGTCGACGTGGCTCGACCTCGGTTTGGGCGCGGCCCTTCGCTACCGGGGCAATCTGTTCTCCAGCACTAGCGTGAACTTCATGCAGGCCGGAGCGGTGTTCGCGATTCCTTTCGGCGATTTCTCGGGCACGTTACCGATGACCGGCTTGTCGGCTACGTCGAAAATGTTCGTGGGTTTTCATCTGCAAGGGTCGAGCGCTTATCCGATCGGCGGCGGCATGCACCTGGGGCCGACGTCGTGGATCAAGTTTGGCCTCGGCAACCCCGTGTCCGGCGAGACCGTCAGCCTCTGGTTCACCCACGTGGGGCTCGGCGCGCAGCTGACCTTCTAAGCGAGTACAAAATCAAAACGGCGTCCCCGCGAGGAGACGCCGTTTTCTTTTCTGCTGAAGGATACGGTTAGTTGCGCTTTTCCTGGCCGTACACCGGAATGCTGCAGCTCTGACCCGCGATGCTGTTCAGCGCCGCCGTTACCTTGGAGATGCGGGCGCCATCCCCGTTGTGAACGGCGAAGACCAGCTTGTCTTTGCTGACCAGCTTCGCTTTGTCGGCGATGCCTTCGGTGACCGTGGCGGCTTCCAATACCTGCAGGTTGCGGCAGTACTCGGGCACTTCGAAGCGGATGTGCGTTAGCATCTTGGGCGCATCCAACGCCAACGTTACGTCCTTCGCGAAGCCGCCGTTATGGGTAAGTGCTCCCAACAGAATTTCTTCCTGACCACCGAAAATCGGGTCTTCGACGGGTCCGTTAGCCGCGTAAACCTTCCAAGTGCAGGTCGTGGAAGAGTACGTGGACTGCGTGATGTCGAAGCGAATCGCGTTGATCGTTCCGCCCGAATAGTAGTCGAGGTTGTTTTGAAAACGCGTTTGTTCCCACAATCCTGAGTCCGCGTGGCGAACGAAAATGTTCATGCCGGGTGAGCGCGGGCAGCTCGACTCTTTCACGAAATTAATGCGCAAAGGGCTGGAACCCGCTTCTGGAAAGGTATCCGAGAAGGTGCTGTTTCCGTACTTCATTTTCAGACGCACTTGGTAAATCAGTTGATCGGCATCGCTCACGCCTTCATCGGCGCTGCGAACATCCGCGAACGTGGACAGTGAAAGTAGTGTGCTGAGAACGAGAACTTTGAACTTCATGATGAGAATCCTCCAATGGGATCGGGTGAAAGTGTGACTGCACTAAAAAAGTATTCCAAACACTACGGCGAGTCATGACCCTTTCCGTCGACTGAAATAGCATTGCGCTATGCCACGAAAATTACCGCTGTGTCTTGTTGCGTTAGCTACGCCCTTCGCACTGGCGGAGTTCGAGCCGTCGAAACCCATTTCGAAGGTGAACCTTATCGTAAACGGAGGTTACTCCGAGACGAGCTACCACGAGCGGCACCGCCGGACGGTGAAGTTCTTTTACGATACGGTTTTTAAAAGGCGCGGCACGGTTCTCGATGGCGGTGGTCCCGATGGGCTGTACGTGCCCGACGACGGAGCGGGCAATTATTTTCGCGACGAAGCCGGCTGGGTGAAGCTGTCCCGCTCGAAGTACGACTTTCCCACTACGCCGGCCACCTTTGGCAATGTTTCCGAAACATTCACGGACCTCTCCACCATGGGCGTTACGCACGTGTCGACGGTGTACGGAGATCACGGCGGTACCGACGGGGTGGCACTCTGGGGCGCCAATGACGATCTTTCGGCCACGGATTCGAAGACGCTCGCGGACAAGTTTCCGGCGGAGACGATCGTGCAGTCACTGCACCTGCACTGCTACAGCGGTGCCTCCATGGTAAACCCCAAGCGCTCCCATCCGCAAAAGGTGAGTGACTGGCCGGCCTTTCTCAAGGCGAACTATCGTCCCAACAGCTGCGGCCTAGGACTAGGTCAGTTCGACGAGGTTACTTACGGTGTCGACTGGAACAAGGGAGACTGGAAAAATCTTCTCAGCAAAAAGGTGTCGCTTGCCGAGTTCAAAAAGCTAATGGGTGAGAATCTGGATCTGTGGACTACGCCAATGCTCACTAGCGATTACCTTACCGACGACCTCGTGCGTTTCTTTTGCCGTCGCGCTCAGGCCGAAGAGTCGAACAGTCCAGGCGTGCCCAGGGGACGAACGGTTTCCACGCATGGCGGGGGGACAGTAACGAATTCGTACGCCCCAGCGGCGACACTCGAAGATCAGGTTTGCCGGCGCAATGAGCACCGCGATGCCGTGCACGCGGTGGTCGAAGAGTTCAAAGCGTTAGACAAGGTCAGTGACGAGATTGAAACGGAGATCCGCCGCCACCGGCGGGAATACGTCGCGGCGAACTATCCCGCCCCGTGGGCGCAGTACAAAGAGGCCCAGGCGAAGATCGAAACGTTGCACAAGGACCTCATTCTGCGCGAGTCGCAGGGGAAGGGTACCCTGGCCGACCGCAAACAGGTCGAGGCGGAGATCGCCAAGCTGCGGGAAACGGCCATGGTGCCGATCTCGCGGGTGCTGCTTACCTTGGAAGACAGCGCCACGTTGAGGAATTACATCACGAGTCGCGGCGCTTCTTCGCTCTTCACGCGCCGGGACCAGCTACGGCCCCGGTACTATGACGCGCAGAAAAAGCGCAAGCAGCTGGAGGCGGTGTGGGAAGAGCGCAAACGCAAGTTCATCGACTCGGAGATCAAGTCATCGATTGCCCCCGAGATGCTGGAGGTCCACAAAACTTATGATTCGATCAAAAAGTGCGAGAACACTCCTTTCAATTAGCCTGGTGGCCGTAACCTCCGCTTTGGCGGCGCCGGTGCGGCAGACGGTGTTGCCCAAGCTCGAGTGCGGTGTTTACCGGGCGAGCGGACAGGTCCGCCAGAACGCGGCGGGGCAGTATCTGCTCACGCTAAATTTTCCGTCCGACTCTTTCTTCGAGCTGATCCTGCTCGGTGGCGACTTCGATGCGCGGTATGACCGCGTTGGCCGGCGCACGGTGGCCGAGCTGTACGTGCCTAAGCCCATCAAAGACGGCGAGGCCCCGCACGTCTTTCTCCAGAAACTAGGAGGGCTCCCCTCCACCCCGGACGATGGCGTGGAGCTATTGAAAAAACACCGCTGTGGCGACGATAAGAAGTACGTCGCGCTCCACTAGAATCCTTTTGATACTTTAGTCTAATCGGAAGAGTTGTTTGATGCGGATGGCGTCTTCGTCGCTCAAACCCGCGCGGGAAGGGTTGATGTCCTGCGGAGTGAGGGTTTTGATCGTGAGGAGGCCATCCGCCTTTGCGAAGAGGTCCCGCTCGTACATCATCACCGAGCGGTAATCGAAGGGGCGATCGCGGGCCGGGCCGTTGAGCTCTTCGGAAAGTTTCTGAAACTGCGGCCAATACTTCTCTTCGATGTTGGGCCAAACGACCTGCACGAAGGGGTCACGATCGCTCCGCGACTGCTCGTGGATGAAGCCCAGCGCGTGCAGCACCTCGTGCACGATCTCTGACCACCCGCAGCCCTTCGAAAGCCGAATCGGCTGCAGGCCGCCGAGCCGCCCCAGTGTAGACTCGCAATGCTCGGCGCCGCCCTGAAAGATCAACGCGTCGGCTTGAGTTTCGTACGGAACGAACTTGAGGCCGGTCTTCTTCTTCTCGATGTGCCGAAGCGCCCGCCGCACCTCTTCGGGCTTGGGCACGTCGTCATTCAGCGCGAAGGGAATCTCCGGCTTGTCCCAGTAGAGCGGGCGGGGCAACTCGTAAGTGCCCTGCTTAATCGTTTCCTCGTCGGGAGTGCCCAGGATGATGTCCCCGAAGGCAATCGCCAGACCATCGCGCACCACGAACTCTACTACCGGGCTCGGGGTATTGAACTCTTCGGCGGTTTCCTTGTGCTTGGCGGGAGCCGTCGACGACGGCTTCATCTTTCTCGGCGTGGGCGGATCGGCGGGGGGGAAGAGTTCCCTGAGCTCGTTTCGCTCCTTCGGCGTGGGGGCCGACTCCATCGGGTCTTCCGGTTTGAAACGGGGCCACAACAGATAAAGTCCAATGCCTAGTAGAGCGGCCGCGGCGATTAGCCAGAGATGACGCATGCCCAAAAAGCTAGCACCCGGCCTCGCTAATGGCTACGCCGGGCAGGTCCGGCGAGGCTACCGCCTCGGGCTCTAGCTCGGGGGGATTGTGTGGGTGATCCCCGGCGAGCCTCAATAGATCGTCCGCGTCGTAAACGCGTTCTGGTGAGAACTGGACGGCAATCTGTTTTCCCTTTCGTGCCTGCTGGCCCAAACCCGACGCCAGCACTCGCAAGCGGTCGAACGTGGCCACGGTCATCGGCGTAGATTCGGTGGGAAAACGGCGGTAGGTGAGGTCGACTAGGTCGCCATCGCCGCGGCTGACTACCTGGCCGTTCCGCACGACGAGAAAGCGAACTTTAGTGACCCCTTCGGTTTGGTATTCCCACGCCACCCTGGCGTTTTGCAGACGCACGAGCCAGTAGGCGCGGTGCACCCGCCACACCGCCTGCCGCAGCTTGCGGCGCACGTAGATTTGAACCTCGTCGAGGTCCGGCGGGTCTTCACCCAAACTTTTTCCGAGGCAAAACAGTTCGTTTAACGTGATCGGCGGGTGGCTCCGTTCCCACGACGCCAGCCCCATTTTCTCCAGCACGGGAAACACCGCTTCGGGGGGATGGCGCAGCCAATAGCCCCTGTGCACGGTAAGGGTGTGGCTAGCCAGCGCGCGGATCTGCTCGAGCGTGTCGAAGTTCATGTCCGACGAGAAGGGCCCCCAGGAAAAACCCGGCCCCTCTCCGGCGATGAGGTCACGCGAAAAATAGAGCAGCCGTCTTTTCCGCTGCCGCAGCGACACGTTGTAGGGCGGCTCGAGCATTTTGATGCGGTCGTATTCCAATAACGCCGCTTCTAGCGGAGTGGCCGTGGGGGTAACCCGTACGTCGGCCACCTGGGTCATCAGCTCTTTGATCTTCGGTCGCTCAGGCCGGTGGCCGCGAAAGTAACTATTCACGCGATCGCGCAGCGAGGTGGCCTTACCGACGTAAAGAATCTTTCCCCGCGGAGACACCATTTCGTAGATGCCGGGCCCCTTGGGCAGATCAAGCCGCTTTTGTTTGTCGACGAGATACTCTCGGGTTTTCTTTGCACCGCGCTTCTTCTCTGGCGGTGGTTCGGCGGGGCCCGCCAGCTTTTCGGCGCAGCCTTCCCAGATCAGGCGGGTGGCGTTCAGGTGATCTAGCGAGCGGTGGCTTTCACCCAGGTCAAATCCAAAGTATCCCGCCAGCGCCCGTAACGTGCGCGAGGGCAGGTTCGGAAAAAGTTTATGGGCCAGCCGCTGAGTGCAGAGAACCGGCCAGGGAAACTCGGCCGCTTCACCGAACGTTTCGCGGTGAAGCGCCTTTAGAAAAGGTAGCTCAAACTGGGCATAGTGAATGACGACCGTATCGACGCCGGCGGCCAGCGCCTTTTCCACGAGCGACTTCCAGAACGGCACGATGTCGTCGGCCTCTTCGAGCTGCTCCAGGGAGAGCCCGGTCATCTTCCACACTTTGGGCGGCACGCGATCTTCGCGGCGAAGCTTGAAGAGCCGGGAGCCAAAACTTTCCGGATCGCCGCCGATGCCGAACCCCAGCTCCATGATCTCGCCAGCGCGGGGAGACAGGCCCGTGGTCTGCGCATCGAGGAAGAGAACTTTTTTGCCGGGGCCTAGCTCCATGGGCTGAAGATACCGACGCTGGTAAGATAGCTCAACCATGCTGCCCTATTTGAAACTCGCCGCATTATGTTTGGCCGTAGTACTGGGAATTGCCGCCTGCTCGCTGAGTGCCTTTCGCCCGACGGCGAGAGTGTCCCTTGCGCTGAAAGAGAGTGGGCGTCCAGGCCCTAGCCTCGACTCGATGAGCTGTGTCGTTTTTTCTTTCGAAGGGGCCAGCGTTGGCGACCAACTAGCGAGCGGCCAGTTGGGCGGCAGAACCCCGTCGTGCTTGGGGCTTGCCGGGGTGCTTTCGCAAACGGTCAGCGTAAGCCAGGCCAAGAGCGGAATAGAGTTGAGCCTGCCGGTGGGCACTTACCAGATTCGGGCCATGGGTTTTGAGTCTTCGGGCGGTGCGTGCGCCGGTGCCACCGTACCGTCGATCGTAAGCCTTCCTTCCCCCAAAGTTTATCTTCTAGCGTCAGAAAGCGCGGACCTCGTGGCGGGGAACCGAGCGGTGGAGCTGCCGGTGACGTATGAACCTTCAACCGCGATTGAACGTATTTTTGACTGCACCAGCGATAAGTGGCGGGCGGTTTCGGAGATCAATGCCCCCTCACCGCGTTACTTTCATTCGGCCGTGTGGACCGGCAACAAGATGATCGTATGGGGCGGTACGACCAACCAAACGAGCGGCCTGGGCAGCGGCGGGATCTACGATCCGTTTACCGACTCTTGGACCGCGATGAGTACCTCGGGAGCCCCCGC
Organism: Bdellovibrionota bacterium; assembly: GCA_041736915.1. Taxonomy (GTDB): domain Bacteria; phylum Bdellovibrionota; class FAC87; order UBA2466; family UBA2466; genus JBGSST01. The sequence continues at coordinate 1,811 of JBGSST010000454.1, read as the reverse complement.
CCCTCGCTACCTGCACCGGGCCGTGTGGACCGGCAACAGCATGCTGGTGTGGGGCGGAATGACCGGCGCGGGTGCCTTCCGGAACGACGGTTACGTTTATGATTTGGTTACCGGGTGGAGCCCGATGTCGCCTCCCGTTTCCCCGTCCGCGCGCGCCAACTTCGAAGCCGTATGGACGGGCACGCAGATGTTGATTTGGGGCGGGATTGGCGGCAGCGGATACGATCCGATCGGATGGCGCTATACCTTAGCCGGCGACGCCTGGGAGGCCATGCCGCTCCCCGGTGCTCTGGGGGGTGCTCAAGATTTTCCGGCGGTGTGGACCGGGACCGAGCTGATTTTTTGGGGCGGGCAGGGGGCGAGTCTAATGGATGAGGGGGCCCGGTACCCGCCCGGCGGAGCCTGGCAAACATTGCCGCCTTCGGGTCTGCAGCCGATGTACCGGCACGGTGGGGTTTGGACGGGCACGCAATATCTGGTCTGGGGGGGTAAATTCGAGTGTCAGTTACGAAGATCAGGGGGCGCGATACGATCCCATTGCCGATGCGTGGACGCCCATGGCGCGCTATCCGTATGGGGACTACACCGAAAATTTTTCGATGTTGTGGACGGGCAGCGCGGCACTGGTGTGGGGTGGGCGGCCGTATAGCAGCACTCCCACCAATCAAGGGTGGCGTTACCTTCCGGGGACCGACTCGTGGTCCAGCTTCTCGGCGGTATCGGCCCCCACCGCCCGTGAGCGGCATACGGCTATCTGGACCGGCAGCAAGATGATCGTGTGGGGGGGGAGTGACGAGATTGTCGCCCCGGTGGCCGGCGGTGGTATCTACAATCCATGAAGCCAGAAAAGTTTCAGATGAACGACGGCAAAGTGCGTTGCTTTTGGGCGATGCACGATCCGCTGATGGCCCAGTATCACGACGACGAATGGGGCCAGCCAAAACACGACGACCAGCAGCATTTCGAGTTTCTCATTCTGGAGGCGGCCCAGGCGGGACTGAGCTGGCTTACCGTTTTGCGTAAACGGGAGGGGTACCGGAAGGCCTTTGCCGATTACGACGTGAAGAAGGTCAGCCGCTATACCCCGGAAAAGATTGCCAAGCTGCTGCTCGATCCGGGCATCGTGCGCAACCGGCTGAAGGTGGAGTCGGCCGTGCACAACGCAAAACTTTTTTTGGCCGTGCAAAAAGAGTTCGGCACTTTCGATGAATACGCCTGGTCGTTCGTGGGCGGAAAGCCAATCGTGAACGCGCACAAAGATCGCAGCACGCTTCCGGCGACGTCGAAAGAGTCGGACGCCTGGAGCAAGGACTTGAAAAAGCGCGGCTTCAAATTCGTGGGCTCCACGGTGCTCTACGCCCACATGCAGGCGGTGGGGATGGTGAACGATCACCTCGTCAGCTGCTTCCGCTACAAGCCTCGCCGAAAATAAAGACGGGAGACCCTTTGGGGGTCTCCCGTCGATAAAAGTCCTAAAAAGCGTGGACCTTACTTCTTCAGATGCTTGCTGACGAGCTTCGTCATCTCGAACATCGAGACGACCGACTTGCCACCGAACACCTTGCTCAAGACGCCGTCCGCACGGACGTTGCGCTTGTTCTTCGGATCCTGAAGATTCTGCTTCTTGATGTAAGCCCAGAGTTTCTTCACTACCTGCGTGCGCGGAAGAGGCTTAGCTCCTACTACCGCGGCGAGAGCATCGCTCGGAGTCAGAGGCGCCATGAACGCCGCATTCGGCTTTCTCTTGGTCGCTTTTTTAGCGGTCTTCTTTTTCGCAGGTGCTTTTTTCTTGGCTTTTTTTGCTGCCATTT
>JBGSST010000437.1:0-5602 GCA_041736915.1 Bdellovibrionota bacterium | reverse complement strand
GCCGCCCCCGAGCCAGTGGCCGCACCCGAACCGGCTCCGGTATTTGCCGAGCCGCCGCCAACGGCGAGCCCGGCCTTGAGTTTGACGACGATCGATCGTCACTTCGCGCAGATGCTCATTTCGTCCACCAACTTGTGGCAGAAGGAGCTCGTGCTGAAAGCCATTGATGAGTTCACCAAGCGCGCGGTCGCGCGACTCGTGGATATTCAGATGGCGTTTCGGGAAGATCGATTCGAGGATGTCGCCCGAAATGCGCAGGCGCTCAAGGAAGAATCCCTGAGCTTGGGAGCCCACCAGTTCGCGGGGCTTTCCGCGGAGCTCGAAGAGCTTGCGCGCAAACAGTCACCCGAAGGAATCAAAAAAATTCGCGGCCTGCGCGAAGAGTATCAGCGCTGTGAAGCCGACTTCTTGCGATTGAAGCAGGCGATTTCCGAGCCTACCCTCACGGCTTGATTTATTTCTTGGCGTTCAGGCTACGAACCGTCTCCAAGAGCGGCGAAGTATAGGACGTGGGCGAAGCCCCCACCAGCTTGGACGGCGATTTGACGGCCGGCCCCTTGTTCACGTAGGCGAAGCCCAAAGCCATTAGCCCGCCGAAGAGAAACGGAAGCCAGGCGGTGATTGCCGATTCGGGCTGCCGCTGAAGCCGGAGCGACTGAAGCGCTAGATCCTGTTTGCCGGACGCGGGGGACGCTTCGACGGGAGAAGCTACCGAGGGCGGTACGAGTCGCAACTTGGGCTTAGTATTTTCCTCGTCGTGGAGAAGTTCGACTTCGGATACTGCCAACGCCGCTTTAGCCCGCGATCTTTTTCCCAAGGAAAACCTCTTTCGACTTTCGTTGATTGGAGTTTTTAAACTTTTTCCGAAGCTCCCGGAAAAGATCCAGCAGCGCATGGGGAGGAAATGGCTTTACGAAAACCGCCGACGCCAGCTCCCGCATTTCGGGAAGGGACGCCATTTGCGGATCGCCCGTCATGAGCACCACCGGAATGTCCGGACGGTATTTCTTGATCCGCAGAAGGAGGTCGAGTCCGTTATCGCGGGGCATCCGGATATCCGTAACGACCGCGTCGAAAGATTGATCCAGTACGGAGGCCAAAGCCACCGCTGCACTTCCGACAGCCCCTACTTCGTATCCTTCAGACCGAAAGAGAGTGACCAGCAGATCCCGGACAGTCGACTCGTCGTCGACGATAAGCACCGAAAAACGTTCCGCACCCGACATATTTAAAGAGTAGCAGGAAGCCTCGCGTCACAATGTGATATTCGGCCCACAGTTGATGGGGTTCCCCAACAACCAAATATTTATATTTAATCAATACTTTCGGTTATTTACCTTTCATTATTTTGGTGAAGTCCGGGCTCTAAAAAGCCGATAATAAGGTCTGGAGGGTGCCGTGAACTCACCTCGGATTTTGGTGGTCGAAGACGATCCCACGTTTTTGACTCTGTTGAGAACTGCGCTAGAGCAGTTTGGGGAAGCTTTTCAAACGGTCAGTGACGGACAAGAGGCGTGGGCGTTGCTGAGTCAGCCGCATACGTTTCAGGTCGTCATCCTCGACTGGAACTTGCCGGGCTTAAGCGGCCTGGAGATTTGTCAGAAAGTGCGCGCTTTGCCGACCCACGAGCCGCCCTACATCGTGCTGCTCACCGGTAACGACCGGAAAGAGGATGTGGTGAAGGGGTTGAAGGCCGGCGCCGACGACTACATGACCAAACCGTTTCATCGCGAAGAGCTCTCGGCCCGTTTGAACGTGGGCAAGCGCATCGCGCAGCTGCAACGCACTTTGGCCGCCCGGGTGAAGGAGCTGGAAAATGCTCTCGCCAAGGTGACCGAGCTCGAAGGGCTGATTCCCATTTGCGCGTACTGCAAAAAAGTTCGCGACGATAAAAATTACTGGCATCAAGTGGAGGAGTACGTGAGCGTGCGTTCCGGCGCCCTCTTCTCCCACGGCGTCTGCCCGGCCTGCGCCGAGCGGTTGCTGGAAAACTTCAAGAAAAAGCAGGCCGCAGGCTAGATGGAATCACCGTCGGAAAATCTGACGCCGTCCGTGGACTCGTCCGCGGCCGAAACGGCCGACACCGAAAAGCGCATCGAGCGGGATCGCTGCGAGCTATGGGTGAACGGTTTGCCGCGAGCCGCGATCAGCAACGCCACTACGGCGGGGCTGGTCGTGCTACTGCTGCGCGAGGCGCCGGGCGATCAGTCGGCGTATGCTTGGCTCTATACGGTAATTGCGGTGAACATCGTACGCCTGGCGTACACCCCATGGCTGCGGCGCTGGCTCCTACAAGGTGACGCCTCCCGCGCCACCCGGCACCTGGCCATCTGGTTATGGATCTCGGCAATCGTGTGGAGCGCACCGGCGCTAGTATTTTTCCCGAAGGGGGACTTCGCCCTTCAGGCCGTATTGGCGGTGGGTTTGCTGTCGGTGAGCGCGGGCGCGGTGATGAGCCACATCGTCACCCCCGGCATGGCTTTAGTCGTCCCTTGTCTGGTGCTAATTCCGTTCACCTTACGGTGTCTCCAAGAAGGCACCTCGCTGCCATTGATCCTCGCCCTGCTCTGCGTGTTGTTTCTCACGATCGTTTTCTTCATGGAGCGCGACTGGGGTAACCACATTGATAAGAACCTGCGCCTTTCGCTCCACAACGAGCACCTGAGCGATAAGTGGAAGGCGGCCCACCGCCAAGCCATCGAAGCCATTCACGGACAGGAGCAGTTCCTGCGCAAGATGAGCCATGAGATCCGCACCCCGCTCAATGGGATCCAGGGCATGACCAAGCTTCTGCTAACGCAAGGCGGGCACGGGCTTTCCAAGCAAAGTTTGAAAGTGATCGAAGAGTCGAGCGACCGGCTGCTGACGCTAATCAATGAACTGTTTGGTTCCTTGGGCGAAAAACCGGAAGTGAGCGAGGAAGCGGTGAAATCGCTCTTCACGGTCGATGCCGCCGAAACGGAAGCCCACTCTCGGGGTGACGTTTTGATTGTCGAAGACAATCCGGTGAATCAGATGGTGCTGGCCTTGCACCTCGAAAAGCGCGGTTACCGCGTGGAAGCGGTGGACGGCGGAGAAAAGGCCCTGCTCCTTCAGCGTGAGCGCGAATTTGATGTAGTGCTAATGGACTGCCAGATGCCCGGCCTGGATGGTTTCGAAACGACGCGCCGGTGGCGCCAGTGCGAAGCCGCCACCGGTCGTCGCACTCCCATCATCGCCGTCACGGCGAACGCCGTGTCCGGAGATCGTGAAGCCTGCCTAGAGGCCGGAATGGACGACTACGTCCCAAAACCGATCGATCCCTGCTTACTTTTTCAGAAACTCGATAGGCTGCCCAAACGGGAAACGGTGAAGCCGGCCCCCGTGGAGCAAACTCAGGAGCGAACCATGGCCGAGTATCAGTCTTTGAACCACAAGGCGCTAGAAGCGTTGCGCGACTTCGACGACGGCAAGGGCGAGGTACTCGCCGAGGTCGTCAAAAAGTTTTTGGAATCCACGACCGACCTCATCAAGCCCTTACCCAGCCACTGCGCCACCCAGGCCTGGGAAGAGGTTCGCCGCATTACCCACACCGTAAAGTCCAGCGCGGCCACCGTTGGCGCCGTCGGACTCTCGGAGCTAGCCAAAAAGATCGAGCACAACATTCGGGACAAGAACTACGCCACGACCGAAGCCGATTGCGCTCAGCTCGCGGTCGCCTACGCGGCCTCCACCGCGGCGTTGAATCAGTACTTAGCTACCTCACTCCAGCACGCCGCTTGATTGTGAAGATCGGCCCATAATCCCTTAACGATCTCTAGGCACAATCATATGAATGCTCCGCGCTTAGAAGGCGTGCGGGGCTAGCGGTACGTTTGCGGAGAAAGCTTTCATAGGTCGAGGCCTGATTAGGGTTTCGGACTTGCGGCACGTTGGTGGCATGAAGCAATTCTTCGTAAACTTTACTTATCTCTCTTGCGCCATTCTCCTTGGCGCCTGCCAGCTGCAAACCAAGCTGCGCAACCCCGGTTCGCGTACGGGACCGGCCGAAGAAGTCGTGGCCGTCAGCTCTGGCTTGCCCGGGGCCCGGCTCGTGATGAGCTTGAGCGATGCCCAGTACCAGGACCTGCTGGCGACGCTTCAGTCGAGTGGTCTGCTGGTGCATCAGTACATGGCTCTAAACGCTCTTTCGGTGGACGAACTCGGCAATCGCGTAGTGGTACTCGAGCTCGATAGTAACCAGTCGGAGGACGACGCCATCCGCTCCCTGTCGGCGTTAAACTTAAATCCCCATCGCGACTCTGAAGTAGACGTGGTCGCGATACCGAACGACCCCGCGTGGAACCACGCCACTAGCCCGCAGGCGACGACCATGGGGCTCATCGGCATGCCAGGAGCCTGGGATACGATCACCGGCGGCGAAGTCGTGGTGGCCGTCATCGATACCGGCGTGGCTCCCATCAGCGAGCTTAGCGGCAACCTTTGGGTGAATGTGGCCGAGCGCGACGGCGTGCCCGGAGTGGACGATGATCGCAACGGCTTTATCGACGACGTGCGCGGATACGATTTCGCGAATAACGATGGTGACCCGAACGATGTGCATTCGCACGGCACGCGTGTTTCCAGCATCATTGGCGCCAAGGGCAATAACGGCCAGGGTATCGCTGGCGTAAACTGGAACGTAAAGATCATGGCCGTTAAGTCGCTGGGCGACAGCGGACCAGGCCTGACGTCGAACGTGATCCGAGGCCTGAACTACGCCGTCGCCATGGGCGCCAAAATTTCGAACTTGAGTCTGGGCGGAGGCAGTAGCACCCCCGCTTTCGAAACGGCGTTTAACTCCGCACGCGAGTCCGGTCACCTGGCGATTATCTCCGCCGGTAACAACTCTTCGAACAATGACAGTGCGCCTCACTATCCGGCTAGCTACCCAAGCGACAACATCATCGCGGTAGGCGCGTCGGACTACTCCGACGCCCGCGTGAGTATTCCGGGCTGGTGGGGCTCGAACTACGGCGCTACGACGGTGGATCTGTTCGCGCCCGGGCACGACGTTTTGTCCGTGACGACTAATGGCTCGCTCCAAAATACGGACGGTACTTCAATAGCGGCCCCGCACGTCACGGGGGCGGCTTCGTTATTGAAAGCGCGCTATCCGCATGCGGGTTACCAGCAGCTACGGCAGCGCCTTTTCCAATCCGTCGATTTAGTCGGCAATCTTTCCGGGTTGTGTTTTACGGGCGGACGCTTGAACGTGGAACGCGCGCTGGCGCTCGGCGGCTTTGGCGCCCGCATTATTTCGAAGGTGGCCACCGTTACGACGGTGCCGACCTCGACCCTGCCCATCACATTCAATGCGGACATTCAAAGCGGCGGTTTCAGCGTGGACGACATTGTGGAATTCAGCGGCCCTAATGGAGACCTGCTGGGAACGATCCTATCGGTGACGGGCCAGGGCAGAAACTTTACCGTCCGCTTTTCGGAGCTTTCCACCAACGGCAACTACCGGATGGTGATCGGCACCGCTATTCCGGAGGCGCTCGACGGAACGCCGCTCGATCAGAATCAGAATGACGTAGCCGGCGAAGATGTGGATCGGGTCGTCCTGACCACCCGCTTTGCG
>JBGSST010000432.1:0-4528 GCA_041736915.1 Bdellovibrionota bacterium | reverse complement strand
CCCGTCACCGGGGGACGGTTGGTCAAGCGACTGAAGGTGGGCGCGTACGGCGACACCACGGCCGTAGCGGAGTGGACGATACCGAGCGAGGGGATTCCCACCGCGTTCGTGGCGGCGAACCAGACCAATCATTTGGTTCTGCACGACGGTAAAAGAGTGGCGCTCATCCCGAAGCCCGGAATGCCGCCCATCGTCGTGCACGACAACCCAAATGATTCGACCGCCGTGGGTTCGCACGTGCACGTTTCGGCTGCGAGCCGGCGGGGCTCTTTCGTACTGCGCCACTTAGACCCCGACGGGGCACCGCCGCGCGTTCACTTGATCCGGTTCGATCTCGACACCGGAAAAGTAGTCGCCGACATCCCCATGCCGGGCCTGAAGGGGGGCGACAATCTTCAGATCTCATCCGACGAGCAGTTCGCGTTCACCGTCGACGAGGGCGTGATAACCAAATTTCCCATTCCGCAGGAGTAGAGTATGAAACTGAAACCCATGGGACTATCGAGGATTCACTGGGCGCCCGTTCTCGTGGGCGCATTAGGCTACTTCGTCGATATCTACGATCTCGTGCTGTTCAGTATTTTGCGCACCGACTCGCTGAAGGGGCTCGGCGTGGCCGACGCCGACCTACTGCACCTCGGCGTGCACCTTCTCAACTGGCAGATGACCGGCTTGCTCGTGGGCGGCATCATCTGGGGAATTCTCGGAGATAAGCGCGGCCGCTTGAGCGTACTCTTCGGATCGATCCTTCTTTATTCGCTCGCCAATATCGCCAACGCATTCGTGCAAACCACCGAGCAGTACGCGATCTTGCGGTTCATCGCGGGGCTAGGCCTGGCCGGAGAGCTGGGGGCGGCAATCACGTTGGTGAGTGAAGTGTTGCCAAAGGAGATCCGCGGCTACGGCACCGCCATTGTGGCCGGCGTGGGGTTATCGGGGGCGGTGTTCGCGGGGCTAGTTGCCGACTTCATGAGCTGGCGGGCCGCCTACTTCACCGGCGGCGTGTTGGGGCTAACGCTCTTGTTCGCGCGCGTTTCCTTGGCCGAGTCGGGAATGTTTTCCGAAACGAAATCGTCAGGCGTTCGTCGTGGGGAGATCTCGTTGCTGTTCGGTAATGTCCGGCGAGCGTGGCGCTACATTGCCTGCATTCTCATCGGCGTACCCATCTGGTACTGCGTCGGCATCCTCGTGACCTTTGCCCCCGAGATAGCCAGCGCCCTAGGCGCCGTCGAGCCCGTCTCGGCGGGACGCGGAATTCTTTTCTGCTACGCCGGCATAGCGCTAGGCGATCTGGGCACGGGCGTGCTGTCGCAATGGATCGGCAGCCGCAAAAAAGTAGTGGCCTACGCGATGGTCGCGGAAGCGATTCTGACGACGATACTGCTACTGTCCCACGGCTTTACCGCCGCGTACTACTACACGATCTGCTTCTTTCTGGGGCTCGCGACGGGCTACTGGGCGGTGTTCGTTACGATGGCGAGCGAACAGTTCGGAACCAATCTGCGTAGCACGGTAACGACGACGGTACCGAACTTCGTACGCGGTTCGGTGGTGCTGCTGACTCTGGGGTTCCAGGGGTTGCAGCCGGCGCTGGGATTGCCCGGTAGTGCGCTGGTGGTGTTTGCGTTCATCTTCGCGCTGGCATTGGTCGCGCTATATACGCTGGAAGAGACTCACTCGCGCGATCTGAACTACTTAGAAACGTGAGTAGGGTGGTGTGCGACCGGCCGGATGGGGTGGGGTTAGCTCTCGGCTAATGCCTCGGCATTTGATCTTGCTAGTAAACAGCACCGAGGCCTGCGGAGGCTTTCGGGCTAACCCCACCCCATCCGACCTCGTACGGCGCAAAACTCCGTACTTAGTCTTTTATTAGACAGAACGAAGAGGGGAGAAGTGGGCCCCGACAGCCTCCGCAGGCCTCGGTGCGAATTTATGGCGAGTGCAAGTGCCGAGGCATTAGCCGAGGGGCCCACTTCTCCCCTCTTCGCCGGTCGAATATCTCGGTCGTTTTCTCGGTCTACTCGTCACCACGCCGAAACGATTTGATCGTTTTGCGGTGCGATTTTTCTTTCAGGCGCCGTTCTTTCGCTCCGCGTGTCACTTTCGTTTTCACGCGTTTCTTTTTTTTTACGAAGAACTTATCGACCTTTTCCTGCAGGCGTTCCCAGGCTAGCGAGCGGTTTTGGCTTTGGACTCGGCGTTCGAAGGCGGTGGCGACTAGCCCCGTGGGTAAATGGGTGAGGCGAACGCCCGTTTCGCGGCGGTTGCGGTTTTGGCCGCCGGGGCCGCCCACTCGCAGGAACTCTTCCACTACGTCCGTGTCTTTGATCGGGTCGGCCATGTAGCTAGCTTACGGCTTGGCGAGGATCTTTTCCATCTGCAGTATGTGCTCGATCCGGTAAAGCAACACCCGCTCTTCGATGCCGTCGGACGGTAAGGTGGTCCAGCCCGTGTAGAAGTCGTTGAACTTTTCGAGCTCTTTGATGATGCGCACGCGTGTGAGCGGTTGGCGCTCGTCGGTGGTTAGCTTGGCGAAGTTCAAGCGAATGGAATAACGAAAGCGCTCCGGCAGCTCGAGATTTTCCGGATGGGAAAAAACGAGATCGTTATACGGCCCGTTTACGATCTCGGATTGGATTTTTCCGGAGTCTTTGTTGCTGAGCTTTAACGGATAGTCGTTTAGGGCCTTGAGCGATGAGGTCCACACCTCATCGAAATTTCCGTGGTAGAGCCGCGTGTAGTAAGGCTCGGGGCGGGCCTCTTTCGAAGCGCAGGCGCTAAAGGAAAGCAGTACGAACAGGGCCAGCAGTAAGCTACGGATCATGAACGACATTTTAGCCCAAAGGTAGCCGTAGCGCCGTGCGTTACTTTATGGTTAGAGTCGACCCATGGGGCGGACCTTCTTCTTCATCCTAGGACTCGCGTGGCTCGTAGCTCCGCCCGTGGCGGCGGTGGAAAAGCCGTGTTCGGGGCTACTGGCTTCCTACCGGGGGCTGCGATCGGTGGCGGCGGTTCTGCTCGATCAAAACGATCCCGGTTTAGAGGGGCTGCGGATCGACCCGAAAAACAGTGAAGTGTGCGGCCCGGTTTCGCTCGTCAATTTCACGGTGCTGGTGGCGCGTCTCAAAGGGGCTACGCCGCTGGAGAAAAAGAAGCTCCTCGAAAAACTGCTGATCCATTTCGACGATCTCAACGTGGATGCCCGCAAGGGGCTTTATTTCGAACAGATGCTCACCTTTCTCCAGAAAGAGAGCTACCGGCCCGCCGAAGTGCGAACCGTGCTGCCGGAGGGGGCTTCGCTCGATGGATTTGGAAGCGCGTTCAGTCTTCGCGATCAGGACCTTCGTCCGACCACACGCGCGATCGAAGGCGAATCGATCGCGATTGAAGCCGATGCGCTAATGCCGCCGAGCGCCCACGCGGTCTTTGCGAGCCTGGTGCAAATCCAGCTTTATCAGAAGGACGAGAACCCCCTCGATCACGCCTCGCGTTACACACATTTTATGCTGCTCATCGGCAAAGCTGGCGACACGTTTTTTTTCGTGGACCCGCAAAACCCCAGAAAGATGCGCGCCGCAAGAATCGAAGGGCACGAAAAAGTGGGGGCGACCGGCCGCGCGTTGAAGATTGAATTTCTCGATCGCGAATTTGGGGCCGATAAAAAGGTCCTGATTTCCGCCTTTTTTCGCCTAAAAATAACCCCCTGAAACCCTACCTATTTGATCGGTTTACGCGGTGCGAATTTCGCGTTTTATCGACGATAAAAGCTTGCGAAAACTCTGGGCCGGAGGCTTGCGAAACCGCCTAAAGAGCCCAGGATCACGACGCGGCGCTCGATACTAAAAAATCCAAAGCCAAAAAAGCCTCCCGAAATTCACCAAAAAACGAGAGCGAAATGACGCGGCGACAAGGACGAACGATCGCGCTCTCGAGCTAGGGGTACCCCACCCCCTAAAACAATCGCAAAAAGCGCGGAAAAAGAACCTTCCGAAAGCTCGTTTATTAGTTATAATTTTAGTTATCCCGAATAAAAATCGGCAATAGACGGCGACATACGGCACCTGGGGGAGAACAGCATGGAAGCGGCGCGACGATGGCTCTTTAAGGGTTTTGGGATCGAGAATTTTGTCTTTCGGGCGGCCGTTTTTTTAAGCCATTGGTTAGAGAAGAACTCCAGCCGAAAATTCCGGGAATTTCAAAAAAACGCATTAAAACAAGGGGATAACAGGGTAGCGACCCCCCTGGAGATCTCTCAACCTGAGCCATTTAAATCGAAAAGGCTGGAAATGCTTATCCAGCAAGCTTCTTCAGGTGACGCGCATCAGCAATTCGGAAGCGCGTCCTATTTTGATCCTGAACCAGCGCGTCAACTCACGAAGTCGTTTCGTCTTCCGGATTGGGCGAACGAAATTCAGCCGTTTCTGGCCAATCAGCTGAGCCACCACACGCGAAAAGCGTACGAAGCGGACCTGCGTCAGTTTTTCACCTTTTTAGAGGGGAAGATTTCCGTCGCCGATCTCACCCGTTT
>JBGSST010000426.1:0-1493 GCA_041736915.1 Bdellovibrionota bacterium | reverse complement strand
AGCCCGCGCCGGAATCGATTCTCGACGACCCAGCGCTAAGGTCCACGCGGCAGCCCAAGTCTTTCAGCAGGTGGTACATGCCGCCCAGCTTGCGGTTCAGAAATATGATCTGGTGCGCGGGGCTGGTGTGTTTGACGGCGTGGGCGAAGGCGATCGACTGCTCACGGATATTCTTCAGGTAAGTCTCGTCGGCAAAGTTGAACGGCTGATGCTCTTTCTTGAACATCGAGGCTACCAGCTGCATGAGCGCGAAGAACTGCGCCTTCACCTCATCGGTCTCGCGATCATCGATGAACCCCATCGCCTTTCCCAGCGTGAAAAGGCCTGGGCGATCGCCGTCGATTGCGAAACGTAGAATGTCTTGCAGATTGTCGCGCAAATCGCGCGGGTACTCACGCACGGCGCCGAAGTCGAGCAGCACCAGTTGCGCGCCGTGGTCGCGCACGAGAAAATTGCCGTAGTTCGGATCGGTCTGCACCACGCCAAACTCGAAAAACTCTTTCATCAGCAGGTCGAGAACCATCTTCGCGAACGCCTGGCGCGCGGCCTCGTCCAACGGCTGCTTTATCCACGCACCTAGTCGTTCGCCGCGCTCGTAGGAAAGGCAAAGCACACGTTTGGTGCAGAACCCTTCGATTACCCGCGGCACCACGTAGCGAGTGTCCCCGGCGAAAAGCTGCTGATAACGGACGAGCGCCCTCGCCTCCTGCTCATAGTCCGTTTCGATTTTGAGCCCTTCCGCCAGCTCGGAAAAAACGGCATCGAACGAGATAGCGCGACCACGGACGGCAAGAATGCCCGAAACGATTTTCTTCAGCATCGCTACGTCGGTATCGATACTCTCCGCCACGCCGGGATACTGAATCTTCAGGGCCACGGCCTGGCCGTCGATCTGCGCGCGGTGCACCTGACCGATGCTTGCCGCGGCGAGTGGCGTTTCGCTGAGTGATTCAATTTTGGCGAAACGCTCCGGCCCCAACTCTTTTTTCAAGATGCGGTGGATATCGCTTATCGGCAAGTAAGTCGCGCTGTCGTGCAGCGTTCGCAGCACCTGCACCACGTCGTCCGGCAGCAAGTCACTCATCTCGAGGCTGAGCAGCTGCCCCACCTTCATGGCGGCGCCTTTGAGATGGCTCAAGGAGTCGACGAGATCCTGGGCCTGCTTTACGCGCACCTGCGCTTTTTGAAATGCGGTGACGTCTTTCAGCTTCTCCTCGACCGTACTCTTCAGCTCCCGTCCCACCATGCGCGCACCCGTGCCCAGCAAAGTGGTGGCCCGGCCGAGTATAGAAGTGGGAATCTTTTTTGGCACGTTGGTCATGATACGCTATTCTCCCGCCTGGGGGAAAACACCATGAAAGCTCTACTAGTTACCGCCGCGTTATCTCTAATTCTGACCGCCACTTCGGCGGAAGCGGCAAAAAAGAAAACCAAAAAAGCCGCCAAGAGTAAAACGATTGCCGCCAAAACCACGGCGAAGAAGAAGGCCAAGC
>JBGSST010000408.1:0-3637 GCA_041736915.1 Bdellovibrionota bacterium | reverse complement strand
GATGGATACCTTGATACCCGCCACCCCCGGCGAATCCGAGTTGGGTAAGGTACAAAAAGCGACGCACCAGCGGACGCCGGTGCGCGCAGCGTTCAAATTGGTGGAGGTGGGGGGAATCGAACCCCCGTCCGCAAATGATCCGCCAAAGCCTCTCCATGCGTAGCCTAACTCTAGGTTTTCGTACCCGGGCTGGTCGCTAGGCGGAGATACCCGGGTCTTATCCTCAGATTTTTTGAGACCGCGTCCCTGAGACGCAAACGCGATCCGAGCCCACTAAATTGCGACCCTTAACCGCCCGCAGGCGCAGCAGTCAGGATCGGGCTACCTGTTATTAGGCGGCCATTGCGTAGTTGGTGTTGCCAATTACTATTTTGACGCCTTTTTTACGAGTCAGCATCAAACTCGGCATGCGACTTACGACTTCAACATCCACGTCGAAGCCAGGTCACCCCCGTTAGGGACCTTTTGTTATATAGAAATGCGGCGGTTAGTGCAAATCACGGGGGGCCGTGACCCACCGTTCCGTAAGAAAAATCGATATCTCCATCACTTATTCGAGTTTCCCTTCGCTACTTCCCACGCGCACGCTTGATCTCTAGGAGGCTATTCCATGAAATCCCTTTTCTTGTTTTTGACCCTGACTCCGGTACTCGCGTTTTCCCTGCCCACCATCGAGTGCGAAACGACCGATTCGGGCTCCAAGCACCACCTGTTGGTCGTGCTGAACGACGCCACGGTAAAACCCAACAGCTCGACCTACACCCGAGCGCAGGTCGAGCTGTCGAACACTAAAGAGACGTCGAAGGGCTGTATCGTGTTCTCGTTACTCCATGCGGAAGAGCGAGTGGGGCACAGCGTGCATTACCAGGCCGACCTGCACAAAGTGGCCCGGATAAGGCTGCACGAACGATTTTACTCGGAAGGAAACCCCAAAAACGTCGTGCGCGGCGAACTCGTCTTCGACCACGATAAGCCCAGCGTGTCGCGTGTGCCGCTGACTTGCGTGAAGCACTAACGTTTTACTTAGGCCCGGGTTCTTGCGTAGATTGCCCGGATGAAGACCAAAAAGCTTGGCCAGCTCGACGTTTCGGTACTCTGCCTCGGCGGGAATGTATTTGGGTGGACCATCGACGAGAAAACCTCGTTCGCGGTCCTCGACGCTTACGTGGCGGCCGGCGGTAACTTCATCGATACCGCCAACGTTTACTCTCGCTGGGCGCCGGGCCACTCGGGCGGAGAGTCGGAAACCATCTTGGGCAAGTGGATGAAGGCGCGGGGCAACCGCAAACAAATCGTACTTACCACCAAAGTGGGCATGGAGATGGGGCCCGATCAGATGGGGCTAAAGCGCGATTACATTTTGCGGGCGGCCGAAGAGTCACTGCAGCGGCTGCAAACCGACTACATCGATCTCTACCTTTCGCACCAGCCCGATCCGACTACGCCGATTGGCGAAACGATGGAGGCCTACACCGAGCTCGTTAAGCAGGGAAAAGTGCGCGTGGTGGGCGGGTCCAACTACCACGGGCACGGCCTCACCGAAGCCATCGAGACCAGTCGCGCGCGTGGCCTCGTGGCGTATCAGTCGCTGCAGCCGCTCTACAACCTTTACGATCGCGCCGAGTTCGAGCGGGACTTAGAGCCCGTGTGCGAAAAGTATGGCGTGGCGGTCACCCCTTACTACGCTCTCGCCGCCGGCTTTCTCACCGGAAAGTACCGAAGCCTGGCCGACGTCGGGCAAAGTGCCCGGGGCACCAAAGTGGGCGCCAACTACCTCAACGATCGCGGGTTTAAGATCTTAGCCGCGCTCGACGAAGTCGCCGCCGCCCAAGGAACTACCCCGGCCGTCGTGGCGTTTGCGTGGCTGCTCACGCGGCCCATCGTTACGGCCCCCATCGCCAGCGCGACCTCGGTGGAACAGTTGCGGTCGCTCATCGACGGCACCAAGCTAACGCTTTCGCCCGACTCACTCGCTGCGCTCGACAAAGCGAGCACCGTTTTAGAGAGGCCCGTCTAAATGTCGCCGACGATGTCTTGGGTCTTACTCGCTATCGCCGGCCTGCTTGAAGTGTGCTGGGCCATCGGCCTCAAATACACCGCCGGATTCACCAAGCTGTGGCCTTCGGTTTTTACGATCACGACGCTGGCGGGAAGCATGTATCTACTCGCGCGCGCGGCGGAGAACCTGCCCATCGGCACGGCTTACGGCGTATGGGTCGGCATCGGGGCGCTCGGTGCGGCCGTGCTGGGGATTATACTTTTCAACGAGTCGTCCTCGCCGATGCGGCTATTCTTTCTCGCGATGCTGCTCGTATCGATAGTTGGGTTGAAGTTCAGTCCGCAGTAGATGCGGGCTCGCTAAAGCTCGTTAGCTAACCACGAAAGCCGCGATAAAAACGACGCCTCCACCGGCGCCAAGGCGATGTCGAGCAGCGGATGCCGGCGAGGCTCTTTGGGGCGATTGAAGCCGTGCTGCACGCCGGGCACGATCTTAACCCGGCAGTCGCGCTTGCCCACACGATCGCACGTGTGCTTTAGCTTAAGTGCCTCGGCCGCCCGCGTTTGCAGATCGAGCTCGCCGGTAAAGACGTACAAAGGCCCCGCGAACTTCACCGTTTTTTCGTAGTAAGAACCGGCGGCGCAGTGGCCATCCGAGCAGTAAGGCGAGCTGGCAAAATCTTTAACGAACGTCTGCCGCGCCGGATCGGCCCGAATGAACGCGGCCACGTCAGCGATTGAAACGCTGGTTTGCCCAGGCTTCCACGGCCAGCCGAACTGGGGCCAAACCGCGGCCTCGTCGCGGGTGATGTAGCCATCGTGATCGGCGTCGATATCGGTTTTGGCGAAAAAATCGATCTCGCGCTCGAACAGCTGCCAGCTCACGGTAGTCAGCAGATCTTCCCCAGAGTACCCCAGCAGAATAAGCCCCTTTACGTTCTCACCCACGGCCGCATCCACCGCGAGCTGCGTGCCTTCCGAATGGCCCAGCAGGTAGATCCTTTGCGGATCGATCCCGGGCTGCTCGCGCAAAAACCGCAGCCCCGCACGCGCATTGGCGATGAGATCTTTCCACCGCAGACTCGCAAACAGCCCCGAATCATAAAATGGATTCTGCCAGGTGGAAAAAAACTCAACGCCCGGCTTTCCGAGTTGCAAAACATGCAACCCCGCCCCAATCAACGGTGCGGCAAACTCATTGAACAGCGAGTGCTCTTGCCCGTCACCGCTCAGGCTAGCCGGCATCCTCTCTTCCGGCCCCTGCGCACCCGACCCCGGCAACATCAAAACCGCCGCCTTACGATCCACCCCCGGCGTCCACAACCCCCGAGCCTTCACCTCCCCAATGTGCACCTTCTGTGTCGCGGAAAAAGCCAAAGGCGCAGAACCGATAACAACCAAAACCATCAGGCGCAAAATCATGAGCCCGAAGCTAAACGGTCCAACCCTCTCCGCCAACCGTACCGCGCCACGAGCAAAAAACGTGTCTCAACTACAATCCCAGATCCGATCCCAAGAGGCGCAACCGGTCATGTCATTGGCTGGGTCCAGGTCACGTGAGGAGAAACTCTTACCCCGACAGCCTCCACAGGCCTCGAGACCGTTTCTTCGGCATGGACGTACGTCGAGGACCAGCCGA
>JBGSST010000375.1:0-13647 GCA_041736915.1 Bdellovibrionota bacterium | reverse complement strand
TGAGAGTTCCATAGTGTCGGGGGCCGAATTTTCTTGGGCGGCTATACGCATAGGTGATTCCCGTTTAGTAACGCTGACCGAAAACGAACCGGACGCAGGCTGACAGCATGCCTCCGCCAACAATGGCGGTGTCCAGCGGTTGAAAAAGAAATGCCGTGAAAGCGAAGAAGGGGCCGCGTTCCTGTAGCAGGTAAGTGAGCCAACGCGTATTGAGCCAGTAGAACAGGCCAAGTCCTAGAAGTCCAAACCACTGAAGGTTGTCGACCAGCAGCGAACCCAAAAGCAGAAGAAGGCTGAACAACAGAATGGGAACCGAAGCTTGAGTGCTGAGTGGCACGCTGGTGAAGAATTTTTGATTCCACTTTCGCAGCCGCATCAGCGTAAGCGCGCGGGCGCGCTGAAAGTCGGTACGCAGTACCTCGGGCAACGTGTAGTGCTTGTGGTGGGTAACCACTACTTCGCGATCGAGCACGATCCGTTTCCCCGCGGTCCACGCCCGTTGCCCGAAGTCGGTGTCTTCCGCGATGCTGGCCCCCACGTAGTTCTCGTCGAATCCGCCGAGCGACAGGAAGTGCTCGCGCCGCATCGACGCCGCGCTGGTAAAGAACAAGCCAATATTGTCGTGGGGCACGCTCAGGTAGGTAAAGCGCATCCACAGGTTCTTCAGGTTACTGGCGAAGTCGGAGAACGGGACTTGGCGATCGAGAACGCCGACCACCCCGTCGACCTCCCCCCCGGCGTAGCGCCGGTGCAACGCCGTGATCGCCTGCGGAGCCAGCTCGACATCGTCGTCGAGAAACAAAATAGTATCGCCGGTGGCTTCCCGCGCGCCAATGTTTCGCGCCTTGGCGGCCCCCACGTTTTTATCGAGGCGCACGAGCCGCGCCCCGAACTCGGCCGCCACCGGCTCGCGCGAAGCGTCGTCTACGATCACGATCTCGTCGGGCGCGGTTTCGGAGCGCCGGAGCGATTGGAGGCAGCGGGTCAAAGTCTTGCCGCCGTTGTGCGTAGGAATGACGACCGAGAGGCGAATTTTTGGCGGCATTCACCGAAATTATAACACGCTACGCAGCGCTGCCGGGGGTGAGCCCCTTACTCGCCCAGCTCGGTCAGTCGGCCGAAAAGATCGTCTACCAGCTTACCCGAGCTGGCATGGCCAACCACGACGTAGTGGCGGCTCCGCCGGACCACACTTCCCGCCGGGAGTTCCGCGGTTCCCAGCTGCTTCAGGCTGAACAAGGCCACGTCGGTCTGGCGAGTAGTGACTAGCGCTAAAGCTTCGGTCAGTAAAATTTTGGTCTCCTCCGCCGTCATCGAGTTAGGCGTGATGGCCAGCTGGAGGATCTCGTTCGATAGCGGGTCGCGCGAGCTCCACAGTCCGCTCGCATCGCGGGTCAGGTACTGCAGCAGATAGTCCGAGCCATTTTGCGGGGCATAAACTCCCTCGCCCGCCGGCAGTAGTTTGGCGTCGCGGTATACCTTTTGGATCCGTAGAAAAAAATCCAGCCCGTCGCGGTAGTCGATCTGCGCAAAGGGGTTGCGATCGTAGAGCTTGGCGGCGTCGACTAAATACGTAGTGCTCACGAGTTCGGGGTCGAGTTCGATGGCATACTCTTTGGAAATTTTCTTGGTCCCCACGGTCACACCTTTGCGAAGTGAAATCGGTCCGGCCCTTGACGGCGAAGCGCCGCCCATTCCTTCGAACGCCAGCCGAATGGTATTGCCGGTGCGAATCGGGGCCACGAGCTCGTCGATGGCGGACTTGAAATCCGTCATCCACGGAATTGAGGAAGAAATTTTCGCACGGGCCTTTATGTGGGGGGCCAGCTCCTCGAGCGCCTCGCGTAAGGCTCGCGGCGAAAGCTCACCGTCGACGCCGGGCCAGAAGAGCCAGGAAATTTTCTTCAGCTCGGTCGGCAGGTGCATCGCCCACCGCAAAACGGCGGCATCGAGATCGGGAGAAATCGTAGTCCCCTCCCCCCGCGACAGCACATCGGCGCCAAAGTCGGCCAGCACCACGATGGCTTCCTTTCGAGTGCGGCCTTCCCGCGCCAAGGTCGCATCAATGAACTGCCCAATCTCGGCCGTCATCGTTCCCGGAGGAAATTTCGCCGAGAGTAAATGCATCGAATCGGCCCGCCGCGGGAGCCGGGCCGCCACGTCGGGGTAAACCCGTTCGGTATTGCGAATCAGGCGCGGTGGACGGGTCAAAAGTTGCCGCGTGAAAGTGGGGCCTACCTCCAACAGGGGCGTTTCGGGTTGGCCAATCGCGGCCGGGTTCGGCGCGTGGTGGGCCGTAGGGCTCAACACCCCAAAAGCGTGAACGGAAAAACCCATTTCTTTCAAGTAGACGGTGGGGATGAGCGAGCTGAAGGTGTCGTTTCCGCCACCGATGGCGAAAAGAAAAACGCTGCGCGTTCCGCCGGCCCAAAGCGCCGAAAAATAGTCATGAATCTCGTCGGCTTCCGCACTCGCCCCGGGAACCGGCGAGGCTAGTAAATGTGGGCAAACGGCGGGGGCCGCGATTACCGCGCCACCTAACCAGCCACTAAAGAAGAGAATCGCGGCTTGCCGCCACGAATGACCAAAAAACATAGCCTCCCCTTAGCACTTTTCGCCGTTTCGGTGCCGGGAAAATCAGTGAAGATCGGAGTTCCCGACAGGGGCCGCCACCCAGAGCCACAGGGGACGCGGCTGGGTGGGGTGGGCCAGCAGCCCCACGTGCGTACCGTTGGTTCCCACGAACTGGATCTTGTCGGTTCCGGCCTCGATGCGGAAGAACACCACGGCATGACCGGGTGAGGTGAGGCTAGCGAGCGGTGAAGACCAGCCGTCGGTTCCGTGACGCAAAAGCTGCACCTCGGCGGCCTCCACTCCCTTCGGCCAAACGCCAACGAAAGCCACGCGGCCCCCTAGCGCGGCGGGCACGGCGAGCTCGGACGTAAACTCTTCCGGCCGGGCGGTTTGGGTTTCTTCGATCGACGGCCACTCTTCGACTACCCCGTATCCCTTGGCGAGATGGTGCGGGTAGGGATTCAGCGGAACGAATGTCTCGCTGGCCCCGGCCTGGTGCTGAAAACCCCGCCAGTCACCAAAGCCGCGCACCGGCCAGCCAGGCTCGCGC
This sequence comes from Bdellovibrionota bacterium, assembly GCA_041736915.1. Taxonomy (GTDB): domain Bacteria; phylum Bdellovibrionota; class FAC87; order UBA2466; family UBA2466; genus JBGSST01. The sequence continues at coordinate 10,523 of JBGSST010000375.1, read as the reverse complement.
TTGAACGGCGGGTGAAAGTGAAATGGCGTACTGACCAGCACGAGCACGGCCAGCGCGGCCATGCCCTTGGCCGGAGCGGTGAAGCTGCGGGCGAGAGTCGTGGCGGCTAGCAAATACCAGCTCACGTTCTGGAGATAGCTCCAGCGATCGAAATAGTGAGCGGGGCCCAGGTAGGGCTGCGCGGGAAAGGATCCAAAGGGCAAGGACAGAAAGCTGGGAAACCGCAACAGCGGAAGCAACGTGGATAGAAACACCAGCAACGTCACCGGCAGCAAATTTTCCAGGGTACGGCTCGGGCGAAGCCCTTCCCGTTTCCACTGCACGGCTAAAACCACGAGCAGCGCGGCCGCGGCCGCCCCCGCAAACCAATCACCCGTTTGTACCGCAGTGAGCACGCGGCCCGCTACCGCGTGCGCGGCACTAACCAGAGTGAAGGCCAGCGCATTCCAAAACGTACTCAGCGATAGCCCCACGGCGGCCGGCGCCTGGTCGGGGGCCACCGTTCGCGAGTAGACGCCGAGCCCGAGCAGGTACACCGCCTGCAGTGAGCCCAAGCCCGCAATCGCCAAAAAAAGATTCCGCGAGGCCCGCTGAGCCCGGCGGTGATGGAGTAAAGCCATCAGCAAAAACACGGGCACGAATGCGACGAAGACCCCCTTCGATAGCAGGATGGCTCCCAGAAACAAAGTCAGGGCAACGAGCGAGCGCCGGGGCAGCGACAGTACGGCCGCTGGAAAAAGCAAGGTAAGTAGGAGTGGCACCGTGCCGGGATACGCCAGATTGATGTAGTTCTGAAAATCGTACGACTGGTACTGCGCCAGCCCTATCACTAACCCCGCGCGCGTCACGTCCGATGTCACTACCGTGCGGAAAATAGGGAAGAGAAAAAAAGTGAAGCAGAAGGTTTGTAACGCTAGCGCAAACCATTGATAGCAGTACGGCACGGCCGCCACCGGTATCCCCGCCCAGTGTACCGCGAGCGAGAACCAGCGCGCGATCAAAGGAAAGTATCCCGAATCGGGAAGGAGTAGCTGGCGCGGCAGATTTTCCCAGCGGGCGTTGTAGAAATAGGAGCCCGCCTCGGCCCACACTTCGGGCGAGAAGTACTGCGACGGATAAGTCAGCAACGGATACGCGGCGACCACGGCCAAGGTGACGGCGTAGAGCAAGGGCCAGCGGGAAGGATGCGTTTGCACGTCGACATTGTAGCATTCCGCGCCGTAAGCCTCGGAGTAGTAGAATAGCGCTCATGAAGATTCATATCGGTTGTGGCCGAAAGCCTTTTCCCGGTTACGTGAACATCGACGTTCAGCGATTCGAAGGGGCGGATCAAAAGGGCACGGCCACCCACCTGCCCGGCCTGGCCACGGGCTCGGTGGATTTGGTGTTTCTGAACGCCGTATTCGAGCACCTGTATCCGGCGCAGCAGCCGCTGGCGATCGCCGAATGGAAACGCGTACTGAAACCAGAGGGGCGCCTACTCGTCACGGGCATCCCCGATTTCGAGCGCCTGGCCGCCCTTTACGTTAAGCGCGCTCCGGGGCACGACGGCCCCCGTTTCGATCTCAATCACCTTTACCGCTACACCCACGGCGCCCCGGAAGAGTTTAGCCCCGCGGTGTGGGGACACTGGCGGGAGGATCACCACCCGGAACAAACTCCCAAAGGCTGGCTGCCGCAGCTGCACAAATCGCTTTTCGACACCGAGTACCTCAGCGAGCTGCTGCGCACGCTGGGCCTTCACTTTTCCCTCTTCCGGTACGACTACCCCGGCGAGAAAGAAAAGATCACCATGGGCTTCATCGCCTCGATGAGTCCCGGAGGCTTTGCGTGGCAAGACCTCGCCGCGCTGAAGAAACTCGTGAGCGACATTCCTCTCGTGGAGTCGATGGCCGACGTCTCTTCGCTCGAGTGGGTGGAGGAAGGCAAGCGCGGCGACTCGTTCGTGGCGTACGTCACCCGCCACGCCGGCAAGGCGTTTCCCTCGCTCGCCGAACGAGTTCGCGGCAAGCTCACGCGGACGTTTCGCTCGCTAAGCCCGTTTCGCCGTTAACGATCCGGCGCAGGGGCCGGGTTCAGCCTTTTTTCTCCAGCTCCCACAGATGAGTCAGGTAGAGGTCTTCCACTTTTTTGCGCGCCCACGGCGTACGGCGCAAAAACTTCAGGCTGGAGTTGATGCTGGGGTCTTTGGCGAAGCAGTTGATGGGCACGGCCTCACTCATCGTTTTCCAGCCGTACTCGGCCACCAGAACTTTTAGAATGGCTTCGAGCGTGATGCCGTCGAGGGGGTCTTTGGTAGTTTTAGGCATTAGAAGGAACTTCCCGGTTCTTTTAAAAACGCGATCTCTTCCGGCGTCGATATCCGTCCCAGAATCTCGTTGCGGTGGGGAAAACGCCCGAACCGCTCGATGATCCTATGGTGCTTCTCCGCGTAGTCCAAATTTAACTTCACCATCGCCTCGGCCCCGGTACCCGTGGCCGCGTTTAGGCATTGCCGGAAGCAAGCAAGGCTCGTCGTCTGGTTCGCTAGCTCCTCGGAGTGTTCGAGCGGGAGATAGTAGAAAAGTTTCTCGGCGTGGCTCAGCCCCCGGTCGCGATCCCCTAGCCCCGCCCGCGTCAGCTGCAGCGCAAGCCCGTCGTAGGCAAAGCTTCGGGGCTGGTTCCGAAAAGCATTTCGTGGCACCTGATCGTAGAGGAGGATGAGCGTGAGATAACCGGAGTCGAACTTCTTCCACTCCGCCTTTTCCGTTTCGGTCAGCGTATCGAGCCACGGCGCGAACCGCTCGCGAACCTCGTGGTCGAACGTAGGGTTTTTGGCGAACCAAACCGCGGACCTTTCCTCCAAGTACGTTGGATCGGACGATGGTTTCTTGAACCAGAAATCGTGTAAGGCGTGCCAGCTCTTCATGGGTCACTCGGCTCCAAAGGGAATGCGGGGAAGTTTTCTCTCCGGCTCATCGACAAACACAATCAGCAGCAGCCGGCCCCCTTTGGGGTCGGCGCCCGGCCGGGCGTGTAGCTCTTTACCGGAGAAAATATTGAGGTAGCCCGGAGCGGAGCGAAGGGCGGCCGAATCCGGGTCAGTGGCTTTGAACTTGAACATCGTGCCGCCGCCCGTGGGGTGGAGCTGAATGTTGGCCACGGCCCTTTTCTCCAGGTGGTCATGGAACTGCCCATCCCCCGCGTTGGCCGTACGTTGATACTGGATCACCAGCGTAAAGTGATGATCCTTCAGCTCCGGCCACTGCAGCTTGGCGGCCGCCTGAATCTCTTTGAGGATCGCGTGGTGCGGGGCTGCCGAGTCGACCAGCTTTTGCGAGTCCACCTGGGGTAACGCTTTCGGGGGAACTCTCAGTGACGCCTGGGGGCCCGTTTGGTCCCCATTCCAGCGCAGCTCGATGAGCGCCCCGTTGTCCAGGTTAGCCTCCGGCGGAATCGCCGAGTCGATCGCGTCGAACAAGGCTTGCGCTCGCTCTGCGTCGAGTACCGGCAGTGGTTCATTGATGAGCTTGCCGTTTCCTTTGTCGAACCGGCCGAACATCCCGTTGACCTGGGCCTTGAGCACGTCGCGCACGTCATGCGTCGCGAGCATGAAGGGCAGCAGACAGGCGATAAGCGAAGGGGCCGGCATTTCCCCATTCTACCCTTACGGCACTAACTTTTCGTTGTCTTTGGCCCCGGGGCCACCACGCGGAAAGGCCCCCAGGCCCTGGCCCGGCGATTGCTTTGACACTCGTCCAGGACGGTTACGCGCCTCGGCCACCTTGGAAACACCCGCCGAGTACGTATCAATTCGGTAACGTGCACCCGCGATGGGTCATGGCAGGAGAGACACATGAACATTTTCGATATTCTGAAAAATGAACACATCAACCTCAAGGCATTGCTCGACCAGCTGGCCTCGGCCGAAGAGCCGAAGCAGCGCGAGGCCCTCATCGCCGAAGCCGCCGACAAGCTGGTTCGCCATTCGCGCGCCGAAGAGGCGGTGCTTTACAACCTGCTGCGCGACATGGACGAAGAGGGTGAGCTAGTTCGCCACTCGTACCAGGAGCACATGAAGGCCGAGACCATTCTGCGTGGTCTGCAGGTAACCGAGGCGGTATCGGTTAACTGGAAAGACGGCGTGGAGATGCTGCGCAAAGAGATCGAGCACCACGTGGGCGAAGAGGAAGGCAAAGTCTTCCCCGCGGCCCAGAAGCTCTTGTCGGACTCCGATGCCGTCGAGCTCGGCGAAGCGTTCTTGGAAGTGAAAGAGCACACCGGCTCGGGCGTAATCCGTTCGCAGATCGAGCTCATCAGCAACTTAGTGCCCCAGCGCTTCCGCAAATCGTTCGTGGACTTTCTGGGCCAGGACAATCGGCAGTCGGCTTAGCTACCGCGCCAACGGAATCAGCGGGTCCACACACGCGCTAGAGTGGACCGGACGCTCCAGCTTTAGGGCGTGGTGGGAGTCGGCGCGGACCTTTTGGGTCAGCTCCGGATTGTCGCCGAGAGATTTTCCGTAAGAAGGAATCATCTCGGCGAGCTTCGGTTTCCATTCGCCCTTCATGCGATCGCCAAAACTGTTTTCGAGCACTTCGAGCATCACCGACACCGAAGTGGAGGCTCCGGGCGAAGCGCCGAGTAAAGCGGCAATCGATCCGTCTTTCGACGAGACCACTTCCGTACCAAACTGCAGCTCGCCGCCCCCGTTCGCGGCCCGTTTAATCACCTGCACGCGTTGCCCGGCGGTGACTAGCTCCCACTCGTTGGCTTTCGCATCCGGCAGAAATTCGCGCAGCACCGCCATGCGGTCTTGGTGGCTCAGCGAAAGCTGTTCCAGCAGGTACTTCGTCAGCGGAAGATTGCGGGCCCCCGCGCTCAGCATCGGTACGACGTTGCCGGTGTTCAACGAGCGAAACAGGTCGGTGTACGACCCTTCCTTCAAGAACTTAGTGGAGAAGCCGGCGAACGGGCCGAACACCAGCTGCTTCTGGCCGTCGATAATTCGGGTATCCAGATGCGGCACCGACATGGGCGGCGAACCCACCGCGGCCTTGCCGTAGATCTTGGCGGCGAACTGCTCGGCCAGCGCGGGATTTTTACAAATGAGAAACTGCCCACTGATCGGAAAGCCGCCGAAACCTCGTGCCTCGGGAATTCCAGATTTTTGCAGCAGTAGTAACGAACCCCCGCCCGCGCCAATGAAGACGAACTTGGTCTTGATGCGCTTGGTGGCTTTCGTTTTGGTGTCGTACACGTCGAGCAGCCACGCTCCGTCTTCGGTTCGTTGCAGGTTGCGGATGTCGTGCTGCAGATGAACTCCGGTTCCCTGCCGGGCAAGGTGCGACGTCATCCCTTCGGTGAGGGCGCCGAAATCCACGTCCGTCCCCAGCTCGCTGCGGGTAGCCGCTAACTTCGCGTCGCGGTTCTTCCCCACCATGACCTGGGGAATCCATTGGGCGAGCTGCGCGGGATTGTCCGAGTACTCCATACCTTTGAAGAGCGGATTGCCCCGCATCGCCTCGTGCCGTTTTTTGAGAAAGGCGACGTCTTCCTCTCCACGCACGAGACTCATGTGCGGCACCGGATGAATGAACTTGCGCGGATCGCCCAACGCCCCCTTACGCGCGAGATACCCCCAGTACTGCTTCGACACCTCGAACGACTCGGCGACGTGCACCGCCTTTTCGATTTCGACCGATCCATCCGCATTCTGCGGAGTGTAGTTCAGCTCCGCGAGCGCCGCGTGCCCGGTGCCGGCGTTGTTCAACGGGCCGCTGCTTTCCGCGGCCACCCGGTCGAGCCGTTCGTAGATTTCAAGCTTCAGCGCGGGGTCGAGTTCGTGCAGCAAGGTCGCCAACGTGGCGCTCATGATTCCGGCGCCAATCATCACGGCGTCGCGCTCTTCGACTACCGGCACTTCAGCCCGCGCGCCGAATCCAAAGAGGAATAAACCGGCGAAAAGAATGCATTTTACCCGGACGTGGATCATCTAAAACTTATCGTCAAAAACGCCCAAAACTGTGATTCCCCGGTAGATATTCTCGCCCCAACCCGATATAACGCTTCGCGTCTAATCAACTCGGTGAAAGGTTTTTTGATGTCTTATTTCGTGCGCTTAACGCTCTTTGTAATGGTCCTCGTGCTGCCCACCCAGGCCGTCACGGTGCAGTTTCAGGCCAACTATCCCCGAGAGATGCCGGAGCTGATTCGCCGAATTTTCCAGGAAGCGACCGAGAAGGCTTATTCGCGCCTGTTCGCTAGCCCCGAGGTGAGCCGCTGCATCAGCCAGAACACTCGAATCGGCTACATTGACCCGCCAACGGTAGAAGCGCGCAATGGGAGAGAGTTCTTCGACGCGGGCAAGCTTTTCGACGAGCAGATTCGCGTGATGCGCCAGCATGTCACGAACAAGGTCGGGCTTCCGCCGATCACCTTCACTCAAGTTTTTGACGATAAGACTTTTGCGTACGCTTGGGCCCACTACGGCCTAGTGTGGACGACGGCGATACCCGGACGCGTTTTCTGGCACGGCGCTTTTGAAATGACGATAAACGTGGCCAAGATTTTGGATGGCGACGTCGACGTTTGGGCAGGAATTATTGCGCACGAAATGTTGCACAACATGATGCATGCCCACCAAAACCCCGCGGAGGTAGGCATCGAGCACGCCTACCGATCGGAGGTCTTGATCAACACGGCCCAAAATTGTATCACCCGGGCTGTGGAACCCCGTAACTACGCCTCCGCCCACCGCTGCGGTGGTCGCGAGCCCAAGTAAAAGTTTAGCTATAGGGTCACCCTCTGAAGGTACGCCGGGACCACGCAGGTAACTCCCAGCTTCGATTCGATCTGCCCCTTCAGCGCCTCGGCCGCCGACGGCTCGCCGTGAGTGATGAAGATCGTTTTTGGTGGGCGCTTAAACTGGGATAGCCAAAAAAGAATCTCCCCCGCATCGGCGTGCGCCGAGAGCGAATCGATCTCGGCAATCTCGGCGCGGATCGGAATCATCTGCCCATGAATTCGGGTTTCCTTCGCCCCCGCCAACAAAAGCGCGCCGCGGGTGCCTTCCGCCTGAAAGCCGGTGAACAGAATAGTGTTTCTCTCGTCCGGACCAAAGGCGCGTATATGGTGCAGCACCCGGCCCCCCGTGGCCATTCCGCTGGCCGATAAAATCACCATGGGCTCGGTACGTTCGTTCAACGCCTTGGACTCATTTTCGTTGGCCACGACCACGGCCACCGATCCAATGCCGTCGAGAGCGGCACGAGTGAGACGCGTCTCCGACGAGAAGTCGGACAGAATTCGCGTGGCCTTCGCCGACATCGGGCTGTTCAGGTAGATCGGAATATTGGGGATGCGACGCTGAATTTTTAGCTGGTGCAGACAGTGCAAAAGCGTCTGAGCTCGGCCGACGGAAAATGCCGGCACCACGACTACGCCTTTGCGATCCACCGTGCGGCGAATGACGAGCGCCAGCTGTTCCAGGAGATCGACCTTGGGATGGACCCGAGCTCCGTAGGTCGACTCCAGCACCACGTAATCGACATCGTGCCCGGCCCGAGGCGGATGAAAAACGGGATCCTCCGCGCGGCCGAGGTCGCCAGAAAAAAGGATCTTCTTCCCGCGACTCTCGAAGGTGGCCATGGCCGCCCCCAAAATATGGCCAGCCGGCTCGAAGCTAAACTTCAGCTCCGGCGAAAGATTGTAGGCGGAGCCCCAGCCAACGCTTTGAAAACGCCGAAGTGACCATTCGGCGTCTTGCTCGGTGTAAAGCGGAAGTGCGGGGCGGTGCTTGGAGAAGCCTTTACGGTTTGCGTACTCGGCCTCCTCCTCCTGAATTCTTCCGCTATCCGGCAGCAGAATCTGACACAGGGCGATCGTGGCGGGGGTAGCGTAAACGGGGCCGTCGAGACCGGCCTTCAGCAGCACCGGCAGAAACCCCGAGTGGTCGAGGTGGGCGTGAGTGAGCACCACGCTGCGAATGCTGGCGGGTTCCACGGGAAAGGGCTCTCGATTGCGAAGACGGAGATCTTTCCGGCCCTGAAATAGACCGCAGTCGATGAGGCAGCGGTACCCCTCCTGTTCGAGGAGATACTTGGAGCCGGTAACGGTTTGGGTTGCGCCGAGAAAGGTAAGCTCCACCGGTGAATTCTCGCACGTTTTCGTTCCTGGCATTAAGCTTTTGCTATGACCCACCTTGAAATCGAAAGTCCCGAAGTCCGTAAGAAGCAAGAGCGCAAAGAACGGCTCTTTCTGAGCGGCCCCCAGTCGCGGCGTAAGGAGCTGTTTCGCGCCTTCAAAATTTTCTTCGAGCTGCTTCGGGGTTTTCGCCGATTGCACTTCATCGGCCCGGCCGTAACGGTCTTTGGCTCGGCTCGCTACACTGAAGAGCATCCGTACTACAAGCTCACCCAACAGCTCGGCGAAGCCTTATCGCGCGAAGGCTTTACGGTGATGACCGGAGGCGGTCCTGGGCTAATGGAGGCGGCCAACCGGGGAGCCAAGGACCACGGCGGCCTTTCGGTAGGTTGCAACATCGTGCTGCCCATGGAGCAGCAGCCGAATCCGTACCTCGACCTGTTCATGGAGTTTCATCACTTCTTCGTGCGCAAGCTCATGCTGGCCAAGTACTCCTACGCTTTTGTGGCGATGCCCGGCGGCTTCGGCACGCTGGATGAGCTATTCGAGGTGGCCACCTTGGTGCAAACCGGCAAGGTAAAGGGATTCCCTATTTTTCTGATGGGAGAAGAGTACTGGGCCCCGCTGATAAAGTTCATCCGGGAAGATATGGTCGACAAGGGCACGATCAGCCCCGGCGACGCGGACCGAATCGTGGTGAGCGATTCACCGGAGTTCGTCGTAAAGAAGATTAAAGAAGCCGCCGTAGGCCAGTTCGGGCTGACTCACGAACCTCCCGTGAAACGGCGCTGGTACCTCTTGGAACGCGGCTAACCAACGCCGCGGGTCACATTGTCTCACCGCCGGGCCGTAATGTCCGGGAATCCCCAGTACGCCCGGTTTTTCGGGCTTACGCCTCATGGCACGGCACCTGCAATTGCGGAAATCCGAAACCAAGCGATCGAGGAGTACGCGCATGAGAGTTCTTTCGTTCTTTGTTCTAGCCGCCATTCTTTTTACCGGTTCCATCGGGTGGGCCGACGACACCAAGCCAACGATGGTTCGGGTGGCCATCAAGAAGGCGTGGATCCCCGTTGGCTATGACGACAACGATCAAATTCAGGTGGTGGTGGCGGGGGTGCTGCCGAACTCTTGCTACCAGATTGGACCGTACTCGGTATCCCAGACCAGCCGGGGCATCGAGATCACCCAGTTTGCGTATCACCTGCCGGGCAAGTGCTCGGAGTTTACCGTGCCGTTCAACCGCACGGTCGACCTGGGAATTCTCGCTAGCTCCATCTACCCGGTCATCGACTCGACCTCGGGCCGTACGCTTTCGGAGCTCGGTGTGCGCGTCGCGAAACTTCCGGCGCCGGATGACTATCAGTATGCGCCCATCAGCAGCGCTACGATTTTGCACGAGCCCACGGGGCCGGTACTTTACCTGACGGGCAACCTCCCTTCCCCGTCCGTGAGAATCAAAGAGATCAAAGTTTCCATGAGTGGCGACGTCATGGTGGTGCTGCCCATCGTGGAGCCCGTGCCGGGATTCAAGCCGTTGTGGGACAAGCTATCCGCGCTGAGCACCCGGCCGTACTTTCAAATTCGCAAGCCGCTCAACCATGTACCGTCCGGAACGTTTCTGCTGCACGTGCGGGCGCTGGACGGCAAAGGCCTCAACCAGCTGCAGAACTTCGTCATCGAAGACGATCCGAACGACGAAGATCATGCCGACTGCGCACGCCGGCTGCTGGGCGAAATGGGTTTAGCCGATCCGCAAAAACCTTAGCGGGGTGGGGCCTCACTCTTCGGAGTAGAGGTCCTGCACCAACGCCGCGTGGGCGTCTTTGTCCGGAAACCGCTCGAGGCTGTAATCGGCATAGATGCCCGCATCCATCCGCACCTTTTCCGTGCAGTTCTTGCAGTGGCGGTTGATGTTCTTCAGCAAGATGAGCTCGGTACCGTAAGAGCCGTACGGCGTGCTGTCGCATGCGGGACGCCCTTCCAGTTTCGCCCCGGTTAGGTAACTGAGAATGTCTTCCCCCTTCGCGTTCTTGAACGGCACGGGGCACTTGGCGTGCGGCCAGTTGTCGTGTTCGCTTTCGGAATGACGGGCTTCGTGAAAGAGCGTGGCCATTTTCGACATCATCGGATCGTTGGCTTCGATGTAAAACTTAGTGAGCCAGATTTTAGATGACCCCAGCATCGGGATCACGCAGGCCACGGGCTTGGAGTTTCCGCCGGCGCCGCAGGTGTGCAGCCCGATGCGGGTGACGCGCTTCTTGAACCAGTCGAGGTAGTTCTTCCCTTCGACGTCACCGAAGATCTCTTTGTGGTACGGCGACGAGTCGTTACCTTCGAAAGTTTCCAGCAGAGCAAGGTCGGTCGTAACCTGATTGCGAATGGCCTCGGGCACTTCT
>JBGSST010000359.1:0-16598 GCA_041736915.1 Bdellovibrionota bacterium | reverse complement strand
GCCAGCCCGCGCATGGCAAGAATGGCCGCCGCGACAATGCCGGTTCCGAGCAGGGTTACGAATGAGTACGTAAGAGGGGCGGTGGCCATCACGGCCTGCTTCTGAAAGACTACCTTCAGCGCCGGCGGAAGGGCCGAAAGGAAAGCCAGAACTTTTCCGTTATACCAAAGGCCCGACCCGAGCTTGGCCGGCCGACCCGAGACCTCTGCTTTGGTGATGTGGTAAATCGAAAATAGAATGAGGACGATGCCCAGAATTATCTGGGGGTTCGGAGTTTCTCCCAGGATCGTCCAGCCGGTAAGCACCACCAGAATGGGGGTGACCGAGGCGAACGGGGTGACCAGCGCGACGTCGGCCAGGCTGAGCGCTCTCATATGTAGATATTTGCCGAGAAAGTGTAGCGACAGCACGATGCCAATCAGAGTTGCGGCAGACTTTCCCCACAGGTTTGCCACCTCGCCGAAGTGAACGAACGGCACGAGAAAGAGCGCGGCGCACAGGTGAGTGACCGCAAGCACGGCGAGCGGCGAGGGGCCGCGCTCGGCGGACGATAATGCACGGGCCGACAGCACATAAAAGATCGCGACGCACAGGGCGCTCGCGAGCACCTGGAGCATGGCGAGGTAAGTCAGCGACAAGCGAGCCTCGTTTTCTGTCGGATGGAGAATTCTTCCGTCGCGTCACGGTAGGCCCACCAGGCCTCGGCCGATGGATGGTCTTCGCAGCCCTCGATCCACGGTCCGCCCGAAGTGTAGTGGAGAATCCGCGTGTCCTCGGATGCGGCATCAAGACTGTTCCACAGGCTCGGGAGCTCACCGATCTGGTGGTCGGGCAAAGGCTCGAACCTATGGAGCCATGAGGCGGGCTTGCTCTCCACGTTCTCTTTCGACCAGGCGCGAAGTTTCGAGCAGTTCATCAACATGAGGCTCGACCAGTTTTTCCTTGGATAGGACGTCTGGGTCTTGCCCCCCATCTTGATGGTGCTCGTGGGTCTTTGATCGTGCTTCACGACGCGAAGTGCGCACTCGCTCAGGTTTTCCTTCGCGAGTGGCGCGATATCGCCCAGGCAAAGCATGTCCGAGTCCATGAATAGCGCCGTGCCCTCGAAGCCGCAAAGATAAGGCACCAGAAAGCGAGTGTAAGTGAACTCCGTCGACTGCTGCGGATCGTGCGGACGATGCCATCGGTGCCGGGCCATTATTTCTGGCAGGACCAGTGGCCGGATGTCGATCTCGATGCTTGCGTGGCGCAACAAAGAGAAACGCAGCACGCGATAAGCGATGTCCTGGGTGGAGTCGTATCCAATAAAAATCCGAAACGGCATGGGGCCCCCGACCGGGTGACGTCGCACGACATCTTTAAGGGATTTGCACTTCCTTCTTATCGGAACGGGCGCGAGGGATCGTGAGGGAAATCACACAATCGATGCGCGGTGCGACGTAGATCGAATATGTGGAAAGACGCGCTATTCATTTCTGAGAACTGGCTTACGTCAAATATGAGCCGATGGATTGCTCAGCAAAGAGGTTTCCGTCTGGCTGACGAGCAGGGTTCAGTTACCGAAGGTGGCTTGCAGTTCGAAAAGGGCAAGACAAGGCTTTTGCTCGAGTACCTCGCACCTGAGAATTCTATTGATACCGTTGAAAAAATTGGCGGCTTTGATCTCGTAGCAGTGCAACTTAAAGTGCCCGAAAAGTTGCCTAAGTGGGCAGCCCAATTGACCGCCGACGGTTGCGTCAAGGATCCGGAGATACTTCACGTCTACGCACCGAAAAGGGGCCCGTGCATAAGATCCGTGCAGATGTGGTAACCACGAATAGAGGGAGACGCGATAGGCCGGCTCGTCGCTCCCCAAGCCAGGCCACCCAAATTAATCTGCACTCTTTCGTAACAAAAATTTTGTAACGGAAAGTACGACTCCATTGAATTTGTTCAACCCGTGGCGCGCGTCACCGAGTCACAATAAATAAAAGGAGAGTGGATGCTCGACGAAACTCTGTCCGTGGCGATCGTGGACGATAGTGATGAAATTCGCGCGCTGATGTCGGTGGTGCTTCAACAGGAGTTAGGAATCGAGTGTGTGAGCGTGGGATGTTTCACGGATCTCATTTCGCAACGCTCGCGCATCTTGTCGAGCAAAGTGGTGATCCTCGACATTTACATGGGGCCGGATCAGCCCGATGGCGTCGATATCGCGGGATGGCTGCAGCGAAACGAGTATCAGGGGAAGGTCGTTTTTCTTACCGGATACGGAAAGGGCACCCCCCAGGTGGCCCGTGCGCTCGAGTCGGGACTGGATATTTTTCAAAAGCCACTCGCCGTAGACGAGCTACTTTCCCTGCTGCGCCCGCATCTGGGCCGGGCTTAGTTCTTGGGCTGTGCTCTCGAGCGGCGAATGGGAACGGCGGGCTCTCCGTATAGCGCCTGGTAGCGCTGAGCGAACCGCACCCACGTTTCGGCACCGCATCGCTTCATCATGTCGTCCGCTAGATTCAAGTAGCCATTCCGGTAAAAAGTAGAGGTTTCGCCGCGCCGGTTGATCATCAGCTTCCGCAAACGGCTGACCCGCTTCATCAAGTAAAAGTATTGAGCGGCGTCGATGCAAAGCGGCCCCCGTTCGAATCCCCCGAAGACAACGGCCGGTTGGGCCTGCGAATACCCCGGTGAAAACACGGGCTGCTCTCTCTCCGGTCTCGTCGATCCGCAACTCCGCTTCGGCACGCTGAACTGCCGGAAAGAGGGGGGCTATCGATTGGGTGGACGTTCCCCACAGTTCGGTAATCTTCTCTTCAAACCGCAGCGCTTGGGCCGTAACGGAGTAGTCGCCCGTTGTCTCGTACCCGGGTCCCAGCAAGCTCAATACTTCGTGCGCGGCAATCATGCCCTTTAGCCGTTTCGCTAGCCGGGACTCGTAACGGTCGGTGATTTCGTTCCACCGCCGAAGGCCAATCGTTATGGTCATTCCCGCCGTCTCATTTACCGCTACGAGATTGCGGCCCTCCAGCCGCACCTCTTGGGCAACGCGCAAGCGGGGCGAATCGCGAAAGTCGCGAAGCAGTTCGGTGGCCGCGATGAGTTGGCCGTCCCCGAGAGAAGTAGCGCGTGTTTCCGAGAAAAGCGTGGCCCCCTCGTTGCTAAGCGTAATGAGCGCGTGTAGGTACCGGAGCCCCTCGCTCAAGAACTCCGATCGCACTCCGTTCTCATCTAGCGGCGGCTCGGGCGGGTTCTGTCGAGCGGGGATGGCCTTACCATCGAAGGCAAAACTCAGGGCGTCTTCGTAGTCTCCGCCGTTACCCACGGCGTTACCGTCGGAAATCATTTTTCCCCCGGGAGCCGGGGGCTGGGGAACGGAAATTTGATCTCGGGGCATGACCTGATTGCTGCACGAGCTTAGCAGCAGGGTGGCTAGGAAAAGGCTTCCGATGTGCGACCGTCGATTCAAGACACCACCTCATCATTTCTCGTTTTTGGGAAAAGTTGAATGCAGACTTCGAAGACCTCTCGCCGCTCTCCCGACTCCAAAAACGTAGAAAGTTTATTCAGAAACTCCCGGACCATGCGTTTTGCTTCCGGCAAAAGCTCGGGGTCCACCGCCATCGTCATGCAGGTAAAGTCGCGTTGCGGAAGCGGCGTACTCATGAGGGCCGTGCGCGCGGCTTCGAAGTTTGCCTCGTGCCGGGCGTGAACGGCGGGACGCACAATTTCGTCCGGGCTGGAGATGGTGATTCCGGCGTGCACCAAACTACCGTGTTCGTTTCTTTTCATCAGGGCCAGAGCTTCGAGTGTCTGAAGACACTGCCGGGCTTTAGGCACGGAAATTCCTAGGCGCGAGCCAATCCACGTGGGGCTCTCCGAAAAGTCGGATGTTTCAGCCAGCGATAAAACGGCGTAGTAGTCCGGATCGGCAATGACGTCGTACTCGTCGATGAGGCGGCGTCCGTAACTGAGGGAGCCGTTGTCCGGATCGGCGGCCGAGCCGCGCGCGCGTTTCTCGGCGGCAAACGCCTTGGCCAGCCGCTGCAGGCGAACCGGGTCCAGGGCCAGGCGGTCCGCGAGCGAATTGGCGAACTTTTGCGATACTCGGCGTTTACCGCGCAGGATCTGGCTCAAAGCGGCCGCATTCTGATCGAGGTCCCGGGCGAACGCCCGCAACGAATAGCGGGGATTCTTCGAACGCAGCTGGTTGAAGCGTTCCGAAAGCACATGGCGAAAAAGTTCCTGAGCGACCAAAAGTACCGACCCCTTCCAAACCTGTAGAGGCCACTATTCCCATCGAGGAAGCCACCGCAAGGGAAAAAGTAACGGCGTGTTACAAATCGGGGGTAACAGAAAATACCAATGCAGCTCACCTAAATAACGCGACGAGTCGATAAAGAAAGGTAATCGGAGGAAAGATGCCGCGTTTTTTGCTCGTTCTAGTGCTGGTCACAGGTCTCGTGGGCTGCAAAAAGCCCGAAGAGGCCTACTTTGCCGAAATTGCCCGTTTCCACTTCATTCCGTTCCGGATGCCGGTGGCGAGGATAGAGACGGGAACCCTCTTGCGCGGTGGTCCCGACGACCTGATGCCGGTGGCGCCGGCCGAGCATTGCTTTCCCCACCGCCAGGACGGTCGCGCGGCCCCCTTGCGTTGGCACAGTGAGGTCACGATCCCCAACGTTCTGAAGAGCATGGTGCTCGACTTCAACGCGAAGCTCAACTCGGTGGTCGCCACGGGAACGCCGTTCATCAATTTTAATCTCGCCCTGAACAAGGCGAAGAAGGTGGCGTTGGAGGTAAAGGGGGCCCAGATCGAGATGTTCGATCAGCTGGCGCTGCGCGACTACTATAAGTTCGGCATGTCCGAGAAGTGCCGCGAGCTCGTGCTCCGGTACCCCTTCGTGCTGGAGGCGCTGCAGGTTACGTCTATGTCCTTCACCTTCCTCGATGCCTCCGGCGGAAAGATCGCCATCACGTCGAGCAACCTCGGGGATTTCGCGGCCATCAACGTGGACGTGCAATGGAAAATAGAAAACGGCTACCAACTCGTGGTGACCGGTCCGAAGTACGTCGGATACCGTCTGGTTCAGCTACGCGCGGAAGACGGCGGGTACGCCACCCTTGTCTCGACAAAAACGAAAAGCGGCGCGTACGTGTGGAAGGAAATCACCTTCCAAGATTACTGAGATTCGTGGGAACACTTTCATCTCACCGTGTAAACATCCACGCGAGTGAAACGAACTCTCGGCTTTTTCACCTCAAACCTCAGCGCAACGGAAAACGGTTCGTTTCCGGCCGCTTTTGGCAGCAATGCGGTGGCGGTGGTTTGGGCCAGCCAGCCGGGCCGCTGCCTGGAAAAAGAAACCGGCTTATTGTTCACTAGCACGGCGGTTAAATTTAGAACGGTGGCCCGCGGCGAGTCATCGTATCCAATTTTTAGTTGGCGGGCCGACGACGTGATCCGAAAGAAAACTTCCACGCGGCCGGTGATGTTCTCGAATTGCGCGTTCGAAAGCGGGAGGATCAGCTCATCATCCTTCACCGCTGTTTCCATCAGCACTTCTCCGTCGCTTCCGAACCGACGGAGCCGAACCTGTTTTGGCTGTTGGTCCCTTTCGAGTTTGACCATGTGGTAGGGAAATGCCGGATCGGCGGAAACCGGGGAATAGGCGTTGGCGGCGATCTCCGTCGGCCTAAGGTACGTGACGTGATAGTGATCCCGAGGGTGCTCAGTGATGGCGGGCGGTGGCCCTAGCGATTTCAGAACCCCGGCGTAATACTCGGTGTAATCCCAATCCCATTCCTTGCAGCGAATTTTGTTCGTGATGCCGCCGTGCAGGTATTTATAGATCTCATCCTCGGGGGCATTCTCGCGGGCCAAACCCAAGATCTTGATTTTGTAGCGCAGAGGAATTTCGAGATCGTCGCCGGAGGTATGTGACGCCCGTCCCGTCACCTCCATGGCGCGATACGTGGTTCGTAGAAACAGCCCGTCGGCGAAAAAAAGCAGACCGCATGCGGCGAGCGCGGCGATACGAATGGGAGATTTCCAGCCCCGGAAAACCCCCCAGTCGATATCCCGAACGAGGTACCACGCCAGCGCCGGGATCAAGAACTGAATTGGATAGAGCGCGAGTCCGTACCGGTAAGGTAGAGCTACTTTTCGTGAGTAGCTTAAAGACGGTACGATGGTAAAGAGGGTCCAAACCAAAGCGAGCAGCACGTAAAAATGGGGCCGCTGCTTTTTTCGGTAAGCGGAAATTAAACTAGCCGTGCAAGCGGCGATGCTGACCCCAAAGGCGAGCAGGTAAACGGGGCGGGTCTTAAAGAAGAAATTGAGCCAGCGAAAGGGAACCGACAGCGCCTCACTCCCCGTAGAGAACAAAATGGAGAATAGCTCGTAATCACCGATGGGCTCACCGGTGGGAAAAAGGTGGTAACTCCATCGCGCGAGGGACGACACCAGCATCCGGATACTAGGTAACGAAAAACTGCCCCCTAGAGAGCTGGAAAATTCACGTCCCGATTTCGCTAAGGAGCATACGAGTACCGCGTAAGCGATAACTCCCGCTAGACATAGCAGGGGGGGGCGGGCTCGCCGGAAGTGAATCCCGAGCACCAGAAGACAGGCCGCAAAACCGGGCAGCGAGGAGAAATGGGTTTGTATTCCCAGTAGGGCTAAAAAGAATAGGGCAACATACGGCCATCGGGCCGCGGGGTTTCTCCACGCGTGGCTGGTGCAAAGCAGGTAGCCCAGGTTAAGGGGAACGATGACCGAGGGGTTCCACAGGGTTCGCGATACCGCAACGTGAACCGGCATCAGTAGAAACAGAAACGCAAACATCAGGCCGGAGTCCCAGCCTAGGTCCCGTGCGAGACGCCGGCATACGGCGAATGAAAGCACTAGGGTCAGCCCGTGGAGAGCAACGAGCAAGGCGGGAATTGAGCGTGTCAGTTTCCAAAATGGCGCAATTAACCAATAAAAGCCGGGGCCGAATAAACGTCCGCCGAAATTGATCTCGGGCCCCATCCAGTCCCTTGGATGAAAATCTGACCACGCCATGGCGCGAGATAGGTCCCGGGACATGTGAGTGTTGAACCAAGTGAGGTCCGGCGAGCTCAGTCGGCAATACACGACGAAGCCAACCAAAAGACCCAGTGCCGCCCAGAGTGAGTATTTAGTTCGGCGCACATTTCTCATATGGTAACTTAGGTGAGGCCGCACCTTCGCTCGGAGAATTATGAAACAGGTCTTCTGGGAAGAGAAGATTTTAAACTGGGAGTTCAGTCGGTACGAACGCCCCGGTTCTTTCGGGAAGAACGGATCCGTCGCCGCTCGATTGCGGGAAGCGCAGAGATTGTTGGCGAGCGTCGTGCGAGGAAAGACCGTACTCGAGCTTGGTTGCGGATCGGGGCGGCTCGCCGAGTCGCTGCTGACGGCGGGAGCCAGCGCCTACGTCGGGTGTGATCTTTCTTACTCGGCAATCTCCGTGGCACGGGATCGTCTGGCGGCCGCTGGTTTTGCGGCGCGCAGCACCTTCGTGGTGGGCTCGGCCCTCGAGCTTGCCGAGACGAAAGCGGATGTCGGTGTGAGCTTGGGCTTATTGGACTGGCTCGAGCCGGCCGAGCTGACGCTTTTATTCTCTCGTTTGGACTGCCGTTACCAGCTCCATAGCTTTTCCGAGTTTCGCGCCGGCTCGCTGGAGCAGCTACTGCACCGCGCCTACGTCTACTTGAGTTACGGTCGGAAAACGGGAAGTTACCGGCCCCGTTACCTCGACGCCGGAAAGATCCACGAGCTGTACCGTCCTACTCGCTTCGTGCGAAGCCGGGCTTTGAAGTTCGGCGTGTTGGCCCATAACCTGGATGCGGAGTGACCGTGGAGCATCGGGCGAACGTTCGAAGCTACTTCGACTCGGTGGCGGAAAGTTACTCTCGCCTCGCGCAGTCGCGCTTGTGGAGCGCGGTGAAAGCAATCGAAAGTCAGCGCTTGCTCGACCTCATCCCGAAAACCGATCGACAAAGGATTCGCGCGTTGGAGCTCGGCGCGGGAACCGGCTATTACTCGCGGGCTTTGTTGAAGTTTCCCGGTCTGCAACTGTGCGCGCTCGATTTTTCCCCGAAGATGCTCGAGCGCCATCCGTACCCATGTGAAAAAATTACGGCCGATATCGAAGACCTTCCGGACACCTTGCGTGCGCGTTCATTTGACCTAGTGTTTTGCGCGGGGGCCTTCGAGTTTTTAGGCGATCCCCGGCGCGCGCTAGTTCAGCTATCGCAGATGCAATCCCGGGGCGCCGCGCTTGTGCTTAGCATTCCTTCCCGAAACATTATGACGCGCGTGTATGGATGGTTTCACCGGTGGCACGGCGTGAGCATTCGGCGTTACAGCGAGGAAGATATTGCTGCGCTGGCTGCGGCTGCAGGTTACCGCGTAGGACGTATTCGGCCCGTCCCGCCTTTCAATTACGGGGCCCAGCTGATAAAACTGTAGCAATGGGTCTCGGCACTATCCTGTTCGCCCTTAGTGGGCTTGGCTTGGGAAACTCGACCCGATGCGATGCCGTGATTCAGGGGCTGCACCAGCTGGGGTACGAGATTGATCTTTTCACCTCGGGAAACGGTGAGCGATACTTCGCAAAAGATCCGAGAGTTCGGCATCTGCACCGTACGGAACCGCTCGATTACTCCGCGACCGTGTTTTCCCCTTATTTACGAAATGTCGGGAAGCTGAAGAAGCTTCTAAAGCAGCATCGTTACGAGGCCGTCGTGATGGATTCGGAGTACTCCATTGCGCTGCTCAAGCGCTCATTTTCAGGTTTAGTATTTGGAATCAATAATTCCGACGCTTTGGTTTCCTTGAGGCTTTTGCGTTTACCCCGTTCTCATTTCCTGCACGCCGCGGTGGAGCTGGTCGATT
This sequence comes from Bdellovibrionota bacterium, assembly GCA_041736915.1. Taxonomy (GTDB): domain Bacteria; phylum Bdellovibrionota; class FAC87; order UBA2466; family UBA2466; genus JBGSST01. The sequence goes on along the minus strand of JBGSST010000359.1, from coordinate 7,702 downwards.
TTTTGTTTCACGCGACCGTGTCGGATTACGTGTTGAGTCCCCGGTTTTCTCCGCAGCCGAAGTGGAAAGGTAACAGGTTGCAGGTACCGCCCGTCGTGCGGGATGCCGAGAAGAACGTAACGCAGAGGAGAACCAAAACCCAGCCCCTGCGAATCGCGATTGTTTCGGGTGGCTCCCGGTACGCCTCACGCTTCGACGGAATTGAAGAACTAGCGAAGTGGAAATCGATAAAGGTCGACGTGCTAGGCAGAACCGAGAGATCCCACGGAAATCTTTCCTACCACCCGTTCACGAGAAGTGTGGAGACGGTAAAGCGGGCGGACATTCTCGTAGTTAATGCCGGATTTAGCTCGCTTAGCGAGGCGGTAATTTATAGAAAACCGTGCATCACCATTCCGCTGGCGGGCCACGCGGAACAATGGGCGAATGCCGCCTTTATCGCGAGGCATGGATTAGGCATCGTGGCGACGGAGGAGGGATGGCTGGCCGCCGTTCGGGAAATGGTGCGGGACCTGAAAAGTTACCGGGCCGCCCACGATCGGTTTGCCGCCTCGGGAAGTGGAGCCGAGATCATTACCACCACCATCCACGAAAAGCTGAGGCAACGTTTGCAGCGTAGTTCTGCCGGGAGCGGCCTTGATTCTTTGCGCGGATGACTTTGGAATTTCCCCCGGCGTCAATGCGGCCATCTTGGAACTGGCCCAAGGGAAAGTGCTTAACGCCGTATCGGCAATGACGGTGTTCCGGCATGCTTCTTCAGAGTGGTATTCGTTGGCGAAGTTGCACCCCAAAATTCAGGTGGGCTGGCACGTCACGCTCACGGAGAAGGACTGGCGTACGTTTTATAGACGGGCCCGCCGGGGCACATTGGACGAAGGGTTCGTCAAGGCGGAGCTGCGACGCCAGTGGGACTGTTTTTGTGAACGTTTCGGGACTACTCCGGATTTCGTGGATGGGCATCACCACGTCCACCAGTTTCCGGGGGTTCGGGAAGCTCTGCTCGAGTTTCTATGTGAGCGGGGTGTTCGTCCGGCGGTCCGCACGTCGGGAATTCCGCTGAAGGGGATGTTGAAGTTGGGAGTCAAAAAAACCAATCTCATTTTGAGAAATGCGGCGTTGGGAATTGCCGGCCGAGAAATGAAGCGGTTGACCTCTCGCCACTCGGTGCCGACGAACGAAAGCCTACTGGGTAGTTACGATCCCCACCGGGACAATTTCGCTGAGGTATACGGCGTTTATCAGGCCATCAGCCAATCGCCGCGCGACCTTTTTTACTGCCATCCCGGACACCCCGATCGGCAGCTGGCCCAGCGGGACGGTTTCGTGGCGAAAAGAAAGGAAGAGTTTTCCTTCCTTAAGCAGCTGATCCCGTAAGGCGGGCGGCGGACCGCGTAAGTGCAAGCGCTACGCCAGCCGTCGAAAGGTCCCCGCCGTCAGCGGGCCGTGTTCACTCGTAGTTCTCCAAGAAGATCTGTTTTGCCTCATTTTCGCCGGTGGCGAAGACGAGTCGTTTGCCGTCGGGACTGACGTGCAGGCTGAGGTACTCGCCCTTCAAATCGAACAGGCTTTTGCGGTTCATGGTTTTGCCATCGAAGCGGACGACGCGAAACTGTTCCGCCGCAAGTTTGGCCAGAACGAGCAGATCGCCCGTCGACGGATCGGGTTGAACGTCGATGATACTGGTGCCGCCGGTGTCGGTATCGGTCAGCTTGGGCAGCAAGTCCATCGCGGGCCCCTTTCCGGGCAAAGCGGCGGCCAAAAACCTATCCCATTTTGTGTAACCCACGGCGTATCCCCCCGCAGTCCACTGCACCTTTTTAACGGGGAAACGTTGAAAGGTTCGCCACTCCGTGACCGTCGCGGTGCCATCGGCCGCTACGCGGTACCGGATGGCACGCGCCCCCGTTCCCGCTTCATCTAGATCAGCAATGGTGAGGTCGCTCGTGCCCGGGGCCACGGTCCAGTTAGTAGAAGGGGCTGCGAGAGGGCGCCCATTTAGCAAAACGGGAACTCGTTTTTTGTCTTTAAGGTCGTAAAGGAAAAGCTCATTCTGCACCCGGATCGATCCGTAGGCGCGATCTCCAGGCGACGTGACTACCCGGTTCAAGTTCTGCAGGAAGGCCAGGGAGGTACCGATTTCGTGTTTACTGGCCCAGTCGAGCTTTCCCTCGCGAAACGGTACGTAAGCGATCTTTCCGGGGCCGTGGTGAAACAGCACCGCTTTTCCGTCGGCCGTGAAAACTGGGCTATCGTAGCCCGGCGGACTCTCACTCGTCTCCGTTCTTTCCGTATCAAAGTGATAAATTTGCTGAGTGGTGTCAGCGGATTGAGTCAGCAGATACTGGCCGTCGGGAGATGGCGTAAACCGCGAGGCGTTCTCTAGCCGGATGACTTCTTGTTCGAGGCGGCCCTTTCGAATCGCTTCTTGGCGCGTTGTCCGTGCCTTTCTAAGCGAAAGGGCTCGCTGACGGAGATCGGACAATAGATGGATCTTAGTGTCAGGATCGTTCCACCCTTTTTGGGCGATCAGGACCTCGAACTCTTTCAGGCGCCGCTGAAGTGATAGAAGGTCGTTGCCGTGCTGCGGTGGGATCTCAAAGGGCTTGGCCGAGTTTACGATCGCCTCCACCGTTTCGGCCGACGCTGACTCTCCCAGCTGGTCGAAGAGATCGCGGTAGGTTTGACTGATCAGCTCGAGCCTCTCGCCTTCCGCGGGCATGGAGAAGGGCGGAAGCGTTGCGAAGGTAGCCAGGCACGTTGGGCGCGCGCTGGCCGCTGACGACAGCAGCAAGAACAAAAAACTAAAACGCATAGGAGTTCATTCTATAGGTTTGCGCGGACACTGTCAGGCAACCGTGGCGGCGAGCGCTTCGCCATAGACCATCCGTATACTGACCAGAATACATTCGTCTGTATTCTCGCGGGGGTGAAGACCACAATCCGCCATCAGAACACAGCTGTGGTTTCACGCATTTACGGCGTGTTCCGTTGGTGGCCCCTTTGCAGTGCTTTGCAGCGGGGGTTTGGAGATGGTTAGGCGCGTTCTTACGATCTGGTTGCTTCTATTCGGTAGTTTAGCGACGGCGAGTACCTGTTACCCGGGCTTAGCCAAGGTAGGCGCCTACGTGAACGAGCCGGCCGAAGTGGCCGATCGCGTCGCCGAACGGGTGACGTCCGCTACCTTTTCTTTTTCTCTTCCGAGTCCCGTCACCTGGAAGCAGGGGGATAAAGTGGATGTGACGTTCGGTAAGCGTCCCGTGGAAGGCGAAACTCCGAAGGCCATCACCTCGGCCATGGCACTGGCCCAATCCGGTATCTTTGTCGGCACTTCCAAAAACTCAAAAGGAGTAGAGGAGGTCATCCTTGATCGGGGTCGCGGACGTTTTACCCGCATCCCCGTCGAGAAGATTCGATCTATGGTTCCTTCCACCGCTACCCTCAAGCCGTCTACGGGAACCATGGCCGAAAGTCTTTATGCTCGCGCCAGGGCGGTGAAAGTAATCGCCACCGAATTGGTGAAACCAGCAGCCAATCGCCTTTTTGCGCAGGCGTTCCCTGGCGCCCTGGGCCTCTACTTCAGTTACGAGACTGCCAAAATGGGAATCGAATGGGGAAGCCAAATGGTTCATTCCAACCCTTACGAATCGGCGGCGGCGGCCGCGATTGGGATAACGGGGCTCTACTACTCCCCGAACGCCCGTAAGCTGGCGAAGGTGGCGCTTCAGGTTCCGTACCTCACGGGGAAGGGCCTGGCCGGGTTGGGGATGAGCCTTTGGAGTCTAGCCACCAACTACCGAGGCACTAGGGACCAGCTCGCCATGGGGCTTACGCTCAGTAAGCTGTTGAGGGCGGGCGAGGGGATTGCGAAAATTTCGACGCCCGGTGGTCTAATCAAGGTCGGCAAAGTGGAGGGGCTTGGTCACATCGGCTAAGCGGGGGAAACTAACAAGCTTCGCACCTTCATTCATTTATCGGATGGAGAGCCCGACCCGGGATTTCTCGAGAAAGCGCAGGCCGGCCACAATGAAGCCGTACAGCTTAAAGACTACCTCGTCTCATTGGGCGTTCCCGACCTGAAGAGGCCGGTAAGCCTTTGGATTTCCGATAAGGGAATTCCTAAATTGCCCGGCCCGTTTTCCGCGGGAGAGGTGAATCTGATCTACATGGGCCCCATTTCCTACAATGAAGAGCAGCGCGCCCAGTTCGACAAGGGTGAAGCCGCGCGCGGCGGAAAACGAAAAATGGCCACGAATGAGAGCTTAGATGAGCTGGGAACCGACGGCGCCGTGTTCGGGCACGAGCTGACCCACTCGATGATTCACGACCTTCTCGCGGGTACAGACGCCAAAGCCGGTGTGCAGGGCCCGGTCGAAGAAGCTCTGGCGGACTACTTTCCGATGAGCGCCAAGAACATGAAGGAGCCAGTGTTGGGCTTCGGGGTGCAGTTCCAGGGGCTGCCCATGCGCGAAGATGTGCAACGGCAGTACGAGGGGGAATACCCGGAGCATTTGAATTTCAACACCGTGGCCCAAATTTCGGGCGACGTGCATAACTCTTCGCAGGTGATCGGAAGGTACTTATGGCAGCTCCGTTCCCAATTCGGGCGGGAAAAGCTCGATAAGGCAATCGTTGCGGCGCTGCCGCTAGTGAGCCGGTTTCGTCGACAAAGTGAACCGCTGTTTCGCTCGCCGCCGACCTACGGCCGGGCGCAGGACCCTATCGCCACGTTTCGAAACCAGCGCGAGGCCTACGTTTTCCTAGCGGCGTTGATGCGGGCTAGTCAGAACGAGGGTTGGCTCCCCGCCGAGCGGGAAGCGCTGGTTCAGTTGGCCGGTCCGTTTGGCCTACCCGCCGATGTACTGAATTCGATACGAAACATGAAACTCGATCCGGTCGTGCCGCCGAAACCGGTGAAGGCCGTGGCCGCCGTGGGCCGTAGGGTTGTCGAAGAAGAAGAAAAATAGAAAAGGAAAAATACCGTTCGATTCTGGTAATGGCGTTTACGAGTGCCGCGAGCCGCGGCTCAATCAACTCGAATACCGTGGCCAGGGCGTGGACGAAACTGTCCCCAATTTCCGCCCTCAACTTCCTCGATCTAGTTGCCGCGTACCAGGCTAGGCGGCATCGTCGCGGTCATTAACTTACCTTTGGGGGGATTTGATGTTTAATCAGTTTGGAAAAAATGCCGCCTTGGCCTTGGTTGTTTTTGTTTGCACGTCAGTACTGAGCGGGTTTGCAAACGCGAACACGTACGAAGAAGTTTTTTCCGATATAGCGATCGAGGCGGATGCCGCAGCGTCCGGCTACTCTTGCTCTTCGAAGTGCTTCATTCAGTATTACAACTACATTTATTGGGACGGAAAAAAATGGGCGAAGGTAAAGAATGCTTCGAGCACCGCGAAATACACCATCTACTATGATGGTTCGGTTTATGAATCGAAAGAGTTCGGTTCGATGGGCAAGTGCAAAGCCGCGCGCGACGCGGACTATCGCTGCCGCTAATTGAAAAAAAAGGACCACCTCTTTTTACGTCGCCAGTTCCTGCGCCCGCCGCCAGTCTTCAACCGTATTGACGTTGACGTAGGCGCGGGCCCGCAGATCCACGGCGCGAACTTTTTCCTGGCCGACCAATTGGTTGAGGGATTCGTAGAGTTCGACCCGGCCCGTGCGGGCAGAAGGGGTGGCTCCTGCAAGCGCAGTGAGACCATTTTCGGTCAGATAGAGAGGGCCGCAGCCGCAGAGAGCCGAGCCGGGCTCCGCTGGCTTTTCGCGGATTCCGAGCACTCGCTTTTGCTCATCCAGCAGTATGGCGAAGTTTCCTCGCACCTGATCTTCAGTCGCGCTCGCGAAGAAGCTCACCCGCGCCTCTCCGGGGCCCGGGAGCTCGGAAAAGTCCGGATCGAGAAAGAACTCATCCCCCAGCAGAACGAGAATGGGGAACGCAAAGTGTTTGCGCAACCGAAGTAGCGAAAAGGCGAGCCCCTCGGCCGAATCCTCGATCCGCAAGATGCGCACGTTATCGGCCTGAGGGATCTGATCGGTTACTTCTTTTGCATTCTTACCTACGATGACATTTTGCCGCACGTTCCCGAAGGCGGACCGCGCCTGAAACATCAGCCGGGCGAGCAGGGCGTTCCCCCCTACCGGGGCGAGGCACTTACTGGGAATTGCTGCACCCTCGCTAAAGCGGGTGCCCTCTCCGGCCGCCATGATGACGATGTCGCGAATCATGTAGGGCAATCATACGTGGGGAATGGGCGATTGGCATTCCGAGCCTCGCCTTTTATCATTCGGACATGGCTTCCGCATTGGCGCTGACCTTCAAGACCCACTATCTTGACTCGGCGATACGCTCGGAATTTCGCAAGCTGAGAAAAGAGTGCGCCCATCACGACGTATTTTTGCTTCACAACCAGTCGACCTATCCGATTTTTCCTAAGCGTTCTCGATTCCTTTTCACGAACCGGGATCTCTTACGCTCCGGGTACCCGCTGGTACACCCGTGGTACGACGCCCATTTTCCGTTGCTGCTCTTTTATCGCCGAAATCCTCATTACGACTACTACTGGCAGGTGGAGTACGACGTTCGGTACACGGGAAACTGGGCCGACGTAGTCGACCGAGCTTCGCCCTGCGATCTCTTGACCACTTTTGCGTACGAGTACCATCAGATACCGAAGTTTCCCTTCTGGGAGGGGCCTTCGATCCCCTTTCCCAAACAGAGAATGCGCTTCACGTTCATGCCCGTAATGAGAATCTCGCGTCCCGCCCTCGAGTATCTAGATAGTCTTCACCAAAGGGGAACGAGCGCATTCAGTGAGGTGATACTGGGAACTTTCTTGCGGGAGGCCGGCTTCTCGTCGCTCACGCTAAAGGAAGCCATCGCGGTGCCGGCGGGGGCGCCCGGTCTTTCCTACGATGAAACGACCTTCCGGTGGCGGCCGGTTTTCGACGAGGTCGGAAACCGGCCCAATACGCTATATCACCCGGTGAGAAAGCCACCTCCGCTCTACGGGCGACTTTTTCAAAAGATCGCTTCGCTGACGCCAGTGGGCTTACCTTCGCACGATCCGCTGATGAAGAAAGTTCTCAATACGATGGCGACGACCGACTACCTCAGGCCGACTTCGCCCCTCTGATTTTGGAGTTCGCGCGCGAGAAGGGGCCGAGCTTTTGCGGGCACGGAGATAATCACGTCGTCGAACACCGCGGTGTAAGTTTGGTAGTCAAAAGCGCCTAGCTCCTTCAGAACCCGGTCGATGGTGGGCCAATTGTCGATTCGAAATGGCTTGGGCGGCGGTGAAAGAAACAGTCTGGCGTCGTCGATGAACAAAAAATGCTCAACGGAAGAACGTCGAATCAACGCCAGCTCCTCGATAAGCGGGCACGGATCTTCGGGCGACCCGAACGTGTTGCGACCCGTCCAGTGACTATCGATCCAGAAGACCGCGGGTTCGGTTAGCTCGGGGACGATTCGCGGTAGGACCGCCCTGGAATCTCCTTGCCAAAATTTTACTTTTGAAAGGTGGCCATAGCTGTCGACGGCCCGCTTGTAGAACTCGTCCGCGGCTTCCACCGTGTGAACGGTCTGGAAGTGCTCGGCCGCCCAGGCGGAGGTAGCGCCCAAGTGCGTTCCCGTCTCGACGAATGTGCCGATGCGAAATTCTCTCCTCAGCAGCAGCATCAAGTCGGTCGGCGGCCC
>JBGSST010000322.1:0-9705 GCA_041736915.1 Bdellovibrionota bacterium | reverse complement strand
CCGTAACCGCCACGTGGTGTAAATTGGCGAAAGCCGTGCAGGTATCGCTAACGCGAACGTTCTCGGGCACCCGCTGCCCGCGATCGCAAGCGCCAAGGGCCGATCCCAGCTCAACGACCCCGTCGGATTCTTTCAACGCTACGAACTGCCTCGACGGTTGCGCAGGGGGCAGATAGCCCCATCGAAGCATCTCTTTCGCTAGCGCCGGAGAGGTCGCCGCCACTTCACTGCGCCCGACCGCGAATAGCGTGGCCAGGTTCGGATCGCCGTGAACGTCGGCAAGCTGGGCTCGCACAAACTGGTCAAACTTTTCCTGGGCGAAGAGGAAAGGCTCCCATAGGAAATCCAGGAACTGTTTCAAGTTTTGTCCCTTCCCTGGCAGCAGGTCCCTTAAGCGCGATCCAAACCCTCCGCTTAATGGAAGCAGCTCGGGGCGTTTGAGATAGGGCGGTAGTGTCCCCATCGTCAAAAATGGCGTATCCGAATTTTTCAGTTGGTACGTTTTCACTCCATCGCCCCCTTCGGTGGCGACGTACTCGGGCTTATCCAACCTAAACCCCGTCCCAGTGGCCGCGTACTCGGCACGAGTCAACCAGCCGCCCCGCCGCGGGATAAAACGCGATCCGTGCACCACGGAGATTGGCATGCCCCCTTCGAGCTTCGCCAGTGGCCCCATGTCGAACCAGACGGGGTTCGTGTGTTCAGTCTTCTCGCCCAGAACGTCAATCTTAAGAATCTGCGCCACGTCCTCAAGGCGCTGCAGGCGCCGGAGCCCTGCTTCGAAGGTTTCGGACGAGCTCAAGAACAACGAAGCTAATTTCTGAACGGCCTCGCCGTGCTCTTTGGCTTGGCGCGCCCCCATCAGGGCTACCGGAATACCCAACCCCTCGATGGCCCCCGAGGCCGAGTAAACCTCGGCGAGGTTTCCACAGGCCACCAGCCCCATCTCGGAGGTCTGTTCGGCGCACCGGCGCATCACCGCGGTAACGGCCGCGCCGCTTTTGGAATGGCCGAAAGCCGCGCAGCTCTCGCCGCACGCAAAGTCGCGCAGAAAAAGCTCGGTTCTAAGGGTCATCTCCAGGATCGAGCTTTGTGTGGTTTCGTGAACGGGACCCAGTATTCTGGCGCAAGCAAGCTGAAGCAGTCGCTGGATGAAAGCTTCGCCGTAGTAGAAGTAGGCAAAAGCCTCGGTGATGTTTAGCGTAGCCAAGCGGTCGATGCGACGCTGTAACTCCGGCGGCACCAGCCCCGCCGGAATCCCCGCCTGAGAAAGTGTCACTCCCCTGAGCGGCCTTCCCTCGAAAGCTTCGAATGCCTGATCTAAAAGCTCCTGCGTCACTCCGTGCCCGTGAAACAGCACGCAGGTTTTCACGGGAAGCTCGTGTGCCGGACGTGGCGACGTGAACTCCGCGAAATAAACCCGCCCCGAAACGCGGGCCGATGGGAAGGTGGCTTCTGCCGGCACACCCGAATCCCACTTCTGGGCAACCGCGGAAACACCAAGGGTAAGGAACAACACGAAGGTTATACGCTTCATCGAGAACTCCGTTGGGTCCTTAGGGGTTCAGAAGCGGACCGAGGCCCCGCCAAACCGGTAAGTGCTTTCCGGCGACCGCCTGTTTCTCCGAATCGGTCCCCCATACCGCCGTTTCAATCGCCTTGGAAAAGAGAACCTCTTCTTCATCATCCGGATCGATGACTTCGCGGGAGATGGGTCGGCAGACCTTGTCCAAATTGCTCTTACTTAGCTCCGCATCCATGCAAGCCTTAGTTTCGCGGTAACCGGTTTGAAACTCTTCGGTCCGCGTCATTCCCCGGCTGCGAATTTTCTTGTGGGTCGCCTCGTCGAACTTAATGGTGAAATCGGACCAGTACTCCGTGCGGCGGGAGATCTGATCACTTCGCATGAGCGATAGGGCCGAGATAATCTTCCCTTCTTGCGTCATGTCCAGCCGATTGAATCCCGTCGCCACGACCCGAATGCTGGGAAGGGATCGGCGGATGTCCTGAGCCACGAGCGGCATGACGAAGCCGCCCCAGTAAAGGCGCTCGCGTGAAGCCGGTACCGTTTCGTCAACGGGGCTGCCTAGCGGAGCTAACGCCGCCATGGAGAGCCCGCCGGGTCCGGTGCCAAGGTCGAGGTGCGCCGGCGTTGGTTCGGGGACCACCTGAAAGTAGGACGGTTCCGCCGCGCTCGCTCGAATCGCCAGAAGCCTATCGTAGGGAGTGACCATCACGCGAATGTCGCAAAGCCGTTCTTGGTACGGAATCCGATTGAGAATTTCCGCCATCGACTCATCGACAAAATAGGTGCACGCTTTTCCGACCAGCCCGTCTTTGCGAAGATTTAGATTGGGGTGATTAGCCACGAAACGCTTGTGCCCATCGCTAGTGAGGTAATCTTTAAAGCGCGTCTTTTTCCAGCTTACGGTGAAGTTGGAATAATCGACCTCTTTGTCGCCGCGAGTGGGAAAGATCGCCCCTTCGTTTAACTTGCGGGCGAATAAGTTGATGTCAGTTGGCGAGATGGAGAACTTTTTGGGGTCCATTCGATTCTCGAGCACCTCCTGGTTTGCCGCCACGATTACCACCGGCAACGTGGCCCGGCAGCGCGATCGCGAGTTGACCAGTTCGGGAGTGAGCGCCGCCACCTCCGTCGCCGAAAGTCCCTCAATTCCCAGGGCCGCCGCGCCGTAGGCATTCAAGTTCTCGATGGGCAGCGCGGGAACGATGCCGCGGATGAACTGGGTTACCTTTTTGAGCGGGTCCTCACTCGCGCGCAAGGTCTGCAGCGAGCTATTGATGTGTTCGTTACCCGTCACCAAGAATTGCTGTAGTTGATTGATACTGTCGGGAGTGATGCCGAAGCAGCTCAAAAATACGGTAGTGATGGAGCCCGAGCTGCTGCCCGAAAGCAAAACGCTTTCCGGCTCGTATAGCGTGGGAACTCGCTCGGCCATCGCCTTTAGCACTCCGACATCGATGGGTAACGAGGTACCCTTGCCCACGAACGACACCAGGAGTTTTCGGGACTTCAGATGGGATTCGGCGTCGGGGTTTCCGTACACCGGCTTGGCCCCTACCCACAGAAATAACGCCGCGAGAAATACCGTTTTCATTTACCCTGCTCCTGAAGTTGCCAGCCCACGGCTATCCAGCCGCGAGAGGCGGTAATCGCCTTCGCCAAAAAACGTCCGATCGGTTGCTTTAGCTTGAGCTCATCGCCCATCGTGATTCCATGCGCTACGGCGCGCCGTACAAAGAAGCGATCGGCAATCGATTTCATCGCCTCGATTTCGACCGAGGTCGGCGCAGTGACTTCGACCTCGCCTAGCCGATCCATTTGCACCCCACCGCGTTCCCCGCGCTCATTCACCGCGATCGAGGGGCGATAACGAACCGTGACGGTAACCGGGTTTTGTCTGTACACCTTCTTTTCAGCCTTGAAGGCTTTCAGGCGAATGGTCGCGATGATCTCACCGGACTGGATCTTTACGGTGTAGGGCTCCACATCGGCCATCGTGAGCCACGCGGGGTTGTCGCCGGTCACGTCGAACTCGGGCGGAATGGTAAGCCCCAGCTTGGTGAAAAACATCTCGCGGAAGTTTTCTTCCTCGACCTTGGTCCCTTCGAGGAAACGGCTAAACTGATTGAACAGCGACTCGTGCACGAATCCCCGTACGTCCGAATCCGTTCCGGCCGCGCTGGAGTGCGGGTGTGGGCTGGCCGCGGTCAGCTCTTCTTCGGGGCCAAACGTTCCTTGCAGAAACAGGTTCTGCGCATCGGTGCGTAGGGAAATCCGCGGAAAAAGGTCTTGGCGATCCAGGGGGAAATCAAACTGTTCTTTAGCGAGTTTCTTGAACCCGTCTAGCTTCTCTTTCATTTCTCCCGACTGCATGGTCTGTAACTGTTTTCCAAACTCTTGGGAGATTTGGCTTGAAAGCTGGCTCTGGATCTTGGCCGCCGTCTCGGCGTTCATCTGGGGGACGTTTTGCTGAGCCACCCGCATCGCGATGGCTTCGCGCACGCTGCCATTAAACAGCAACCGCTCGCCACGACGGTTGGGAAACAGCTTTCGTGTTTCCACGTGAGCGCCCTTTATCTGCGTGCTGGTGCTCACCGAAACCGATTGTGGTCCCTGCTGCACATTGAGTTTTTCGTCCACGTAAAGCGTTACGTAGCCGCTGATTTTCGAGTACGAGCCCAAAGACAGAGAAAGACGATTGCGACTGGCTTCTAGCTGGCCAGCGTTGGCCACGCCGTCGAGCAACACCCGAATCTCGGCCCGGGTCGGGTTGGGATGAAACGAACCCAAAAGGTTCGCCGTTCCCGTGCCTTGTCCCCGAATATGAAAGCCTTTGTTGAACTCGTTTACCGGCATGGATTGGGGCGGAAGGCTCATGTTTAGCTTTCTCGCCAGAAGCCGATCGCTCATCGCGATAACCTGGTTGGGGTTTCGGAAATGGGTACGAATCCACCCTAGCTGATCCGGAATTTGGTTTCGTTCGGCGCACCAGCGGAAGTTGGCGGCGAGCCGCGTGAAGGCTACGCCCTCGGTGGCCTCGTCGCGTGCGATCGCAAGCGAACGAAGGTCGGCCACCATCTCGGACACCCGCCTAGAGAGTTCGGAAAGCCCTTGCGCTTCGGAACGTGCACGCAGCATGCGCAGAACGGCCTTAAACTCCGACCGGATTTGCAGCCACTCGCGCTTCGACGCAAAGTCCACCGGCTGCTCGAGGTTGGAACACATCGCGCGGTAGGCCTCGTCGAGGACGGTCAAGTCGGGCTGGTCGGAACGCAGCTGCTCCCGGATCTCGGGTAGGCGATAGGTTTCATCCGCCTCCACCGATAATGCCCCCTCGAGCTGGCGATACGCCTTCTCCAGCGTGGTCAGGAAACGATCCACCTGCCCTTTCGCCGAGCTATCGGTGACTTTGGAATAGGAGATGCCGCTGCCTTGCAAACGATTGGCTAGTGCCAGGGCGGCCGGCGAAGAGGCATAGGCCGAAGCGCCGAGGACGAGAAGTACGCACGCGGTAAACACCGAAAAGGGGGCCATAAACTCAACCTCACTCAACTGGCGCGCCGACGAAAACAGTCTCGGGGCGCCCGACCTTTATGAATATCGACAGTACATCACCCTTACCGATTCTTGACGCGCAGCACAATACACTTTCCCGTTAAGTCGTTGCCAATAAGGCTTAGCGACAGATCGTGGGTAGCCGGAGCGCCGAAAAATGAGACAATTTAGTAATGAAGAAGACCCGCTGGGCTCTGCTACTGCTCTCCCTATTCACCGGTCCCCTTTTTGGAAAGAATCCGGTTTTGTTGGTGCCCGGCTGGGGGCCGCCGGTGTTCACCGACATGAAACGGCTGAAAAGTTTTTTCGAGGCCGACGGGTACTCCCGCCACGACCTGCATCACATTCGGTATCCCTATAAGGGGAGCTTGGAAAAAATCCGTCAGGTCCTGATACCGCAATTTAAAAGGGTGCTCGCCCTTTACCCACCGGGAACTCGGTTCGACGTCGTCACCCATTCGCTCGGCCATTTCGTAGCGATGGAAAGTCTTCTCGAAGGCGGCATGGGGGATTCGGTCGAGCACTACGTGGGTCTAGCGGGCATTGGTCACGGTCAGTACGATCTTCCTCCCGGATGCGGCGTTGCCAGCTGCTCCGCCTTCGAACCGCTCACGCCATTCCCAAGTCCCTACGTCAAAAGCCTACTGGCTAAGCACGCCGATACTTTCGGGGGGTGGAAGAAGTGCTCGCTTTACTCCAGAAACGACAGTGTGCTCGGCAACCCCTTCTTCGCCAGCCACTTCCCGGGCGGTACGAACGTGGAAGTTTCGGGCTACCGCCACAACGACTTTCTCTTCCGTCGCGATCTGTACCAATTGATGCAGAATCGCTGCGGGCTGAATCGCGCTGACCAGTAAAAACTGTCGCCCCTGGTCGCGGTGCTGGGGCCTTCGGTTTGCGCGAAAAAAAGTGCCACCCGCAACCAGCGGAATTTCCTCGCCGTTACGCAATTGTGCGAATGCCATCATTTTTGAGCCCGTCGAACCCCCTAAAATAGAGAAAAGGGGAATGATTTCGAAGGACTTAGGTTCCCATACGGAACGGTGGCGACGACGCCATTCTAATGAGGCGGCACGTTCAGCGGATGCACCAGGTAATTTCAAAACTCGCCTTTTTCCTTTTCGCACTCGGAAGTGCGTGGCCGACTATTTCTTTCGCCGCCTGCGGAGCGACTACGTTCACCTGGGGCGGTACTTCCACTACCTATACGACGAACGCCAACTGGCTGCCGAACACCGGACGGCCCGACAACAATACCGAAAACGCCATCATCGAAGGCGCCACTTCCATTCCGGCTTGGCCGGCCGCTAGCTATACCATCGCGTGTTTTGAAATCGCATCGGGCTCGATGACCTTAGCCCCCGCGGCGGCCCGCACTTTGACGATTAGCGGAGACTATTTCAAGAATCCCAACCCCGGCTCGATTGCTCCTACCGCCAACTTCACACTCGTCATGAACGGAGCGGTGGATCAGATTCTAGAGAACAGCGACACGCTTCCCCGACTCACCATCAATAGCTCGGGCATCGTGACGCTGCCCCGCGCGTTTACCGTAACGACGGCGTTCACCCTGGGCGCGGCCGCGGGAACCGTACGCATCAGCCAGGGACTCACCCTTACGATGACGGGAACAACAACGATTCCCGCTTCGGCCACCGTCGAAGTAATGCCCGGCGCCACCTTGACCATGATGGGTAACCTCACCGTGAACGGCGTGCTCAAGATCAATGAAGGGGGAACTGTACTCGTGGCCAATGGCCGCACGCTCAGCGTGGGGGCTACGGGAACGTTGCAGATGATCGGCGTGGCCGGCAATACCGCAGTACTCGACGCGCAGGCCGCGGGCAGTACGTACGCCCTCACGGTTGCGGGCTCCATCAATGCCAACTATTTCTCGATCAGCCGCACGACCGCCGCGGGCCTTAATGTCACCGGCACGGTAGCGAGCTTGCTGAACGGTGAATTCCACTTCCCCGCCACCAGCGGAGCGGCCGTTACGCTAGCTACCGCGGTCACCATTCCCAGCGCCAAGATCGCGGGGCTAGGTTTCTTCGACGACTCAAACTTTGCCAATACCAAAAACATCAATGCCACGTCGTATACCGGCACGGCCTTCACGGTGAATGACTATTTCGGATTGGGCGGCACCGCCAACGAGACGGATCCATCGAACAAGATCACCTGGGGAACGAGCGCCCCGGTAAGTCTTGAGGTCGTCAATAACACGGCTTCGGGCGTTCCCGGCACTACGATCGCCAAAGGATCGGCGGCCACCCACTTTGCCACCTTCGGCTTCTCGCTATCTTCGGCCTCCACCGCCACCGACATCACCGGAGTGACGTTGACCGTCGACGGCAGCAACTACGCTTCCGACATCTCTTACCTGCAAGTGATGAACGACACGAACAACAACTGCGTCTACAACGCCGGCACTGATTTGCAGATTGGGGGAAACCTCACGGTCACCGGAAGCCCCGCCCGCGCCAGCGTAACGATTCCCGCTTCCACAATTACGGTGAACGGCCCCACGGTGAGGTGCTTACACGTTCTGCTCGCCACCAGCGCCAACGCGCAGGTGAACAACACCTTGCGCGTTCGCATCGATCGCAGCTCCGACGTCATCAACTCTCTCGCCTACTCATTCAACGCCGCGGGCGGACCTCCGGTGCAAAGCAGTACCTCTACCATTACCGGCACCGCGCAAAAGCGCTGGAACGGCGGAAGCGGCACGGCGGGGGCGGCTAGGAACTGGAATGCGGCCGCGGGCGATTGGACAACTTCGGGAGCCCCGGCCACCACCGACGACTGTCAGATTGGCCCGGCGTTCTCCTACTGCCGCACCAACGGCAATCGCACCTGCACCAACTTAGTGCTGCCCACGGGCGGGCAGCTCGACTTCAACAACACCGCCGACGTGTTCACCCTGCTGGGGTCGCTCAATGTGGCGTCGGGCTACACCTTCTCGCTCGGCACGAACAGCAGCTTCGCTTTTGCCTCCACCACCGGCGGCCAATCGATCGTCGCCGCCACGGCCTTGCCCGGAGGCGTCACGGTCAACAACACGTCACCTTCGGGGCTCGTGCAGGTGAACAGCAATCTCACCATCAACGGCGACCTCACCCTCACCGCCGGCACGCTGCAGATAGCTAGCGGCTACACCCTCACCGTCCTGGGCAATATCGTCGCCAACGGTGGTACTTTGAAGATCGATCCTGGCGCAACGCTGAACCTTGGCGACGGTCGCACGCTCACGGTGAATAGTGGCGCCACCTTGTCCATGGTGGGCGACTCCACGCAGGCGGCAAAATTTACCTGTAACGGCACTACCACGGGCTGTGCGATCTCCATCGGCACCGGCGGAACCATCGCGGCCAATTACTATGCGATGAATCGCCTCGCCATTGCGGGACTGAGCATTGCCAGCGGCGCCACGATCGACGCCGTAAACCATCTGCAAAATGGCGCTTATAACTTTCCCATCGGCAACACGGCGGTCATGCTCACGCTGAACCGGCAGGTACCCACCAATACGCTGAGCACCATGACGTTCGACCTGGCGGGCTCAGCCGCCACGGGCGTGCGTTCCATCCTCACCAACGCGGCCGCCGGTACGTTGTCGGTTTCCAATTACACGGGCGACCTCACGAACTGCTGCACTACCGCACCGACCTACTTGGTATCTTGGGTTCCGCCGGGAACGAATACCTTAAAGCTCACTTTGCAAACCGCCGGCCCCGGCACCGCCGCCACCGGCGCCACCATCGTCGCCGGTAAGTTCGGCTTTCAGCAAACCCAAGCGGGAGCTTTCGCCAACACTGACCTGACCTCCGTAAAGTTTACGCTAGAGGGAACGGCGCGTGCGGCCGACATTTCGAGTAGCCGTTTATACTACGACGCTACCTGCACCGGCAGCGGCGGCACGCAGGTGGGTACCGCCCAGCTTTTCACGGGCAGCCCCGCCAGCGCGACGTTCAGTGGCCTTACTGGCGTCACGGTCCCGTTTCATGCCACCGCCCCGCCCCTGCGTTGCCTTTACCTCGAGCTCGATATCGATGGTGCCGCCACCGTGGGCGCCACGTTGGGGGCTAAGATCGCTGGCCAGGCCGACGTAGTGAACTCACAGGGTTATGCCTTCAACCAGAGCTTTGCCCCGTCGGTATCGGGCGGCACGGCCACGCTAACCGGCCTCACCGTCACGTGGGACGGCAGCACAAGCACCGCGTGGAACACGGCTTCGAACTGGACGCCGGCCATAGTTCCCACCGCCGCCTATCACTGCATTATCAACAACCGGGCGAATGACCCAATCATCAGCGTTGCGGGGGCGGTCTGCAAATCACTGACCATCGGCAACGGCATTCTTGCGATCAATACGGCCCGCAACCTCGATCTCTACGGCTCGTTCACCAATACCGGAACTTTCACGCAAACCGGCACCGCTACTCTCACCTTCCGAGACAGCGGCGCCGCCACCAACCAGACGATCGAAAGCACTTCGCCGATTACGCGCGTGACCTTCAACAAAACGTTGGGCGGAAACGTTTACATCGGAAACCAGAATCTCACGATCAATAGCCTCAGCCTGCCCACGGGCTCGAACTTCGCCTTCAACGTGCGCGACGGCG
>JBGSST010000290.1:0-10187 GCA_041736915.1 Bdellovibrionota bacterium | reverse complement strand
GTCAGCCGTCGGCTTCTGAAACTTGATTGAGTGAGTAGAGGGGCTGCCTGTTCACGCCTTCCACCACGTCACCTTCGAAATCGATTTGCTTTTTTGTCTCGCTGTTTGCCGCGTATGCGGTAACCGAAACGAGCCACATGACCAGCATGATGAGAAACGTTTTCATGGCTTTGCCTCCGCTTTCGTCAACTCGTCCTCGAACGGCTTTGCTTTCTCCGCGGCGGTCGAGGCACGGTACTGTGAAGCCAGGACCCGCGTGAGCGCGCCCTTGGCGGCGCCGGGCAAATCCCCGCGCGCATTCTCCAGCTCGCCCAACGACTCTTGCTTGGCGCCGGCGAGGTTCAACGTCACGGCGCGAAGTAGGGACAGCGTGGGCTCTTTCACCAACTCTTTGTCCTTTAGCTCCTGCAGGAAGTAACCCAGCCGACCCCAACTCTGGGTGCGGTAGGCGTCAGCCCAATAGCCGCGGAGGCGGAGGTCAAGTTTCGCTTTGCCGTCAGACGCGAGGGTCGACCAACCACCGGGAGTGGCGACGCGATCGAGTAGGGTTAGGTCTACGGGCTCGGGTTTTGCGGCGCTCGCGGTTTGCCGCGCTAATTCCGTGGCCATCTCGCGGGCGAGCTCATCGGCCTGGGCGCGAATCGTTTTCCCCTTTTTGTCGAAGGGGTCCAGAATTTCGGCCACCGTTTTACGGTACGCCTTGGCCTCGTCGGCGGACGTTCCCTTGGGCGGATTCAAACGGGCCAGCTCTTGGCAGAAATCCTGATAAGCCAAAGCGACTTCAGCCAGCACCGTTACCTTCGCCTGCGACCAGGGAAGCTTTACGGCTTTGCCGGCTGCATTCTCGAGCTCCTTCATCAGCTCCACGCGACGGCCGAGCGAGCCGCTGTCGCCTTTGAGCTTGGCGAGAACCGGAATGGCCTTGCGGGCTTCGGAGAATGCCTCCGGTACCCGGCGATTCATGGCGGGAAGCAGGGCGAACTGTTGCAGGGAATCCAGATCGCTCCAACCGGCGGCGGCGGTGATGGCCGCGTTGAGCTTGTCCTTGAACGACAGCTTTCGGCCGAGCGTCAGAGCCACCGCGGACCACACGCCACGATTAGACTTGGTTCCGCGCAGGGCTTTCTGCAGAAGCTCTTCGTCATTCAACGCGGTCTTCTTCATCTCCAGAAAGATCAGCGCGCGATGGCGATCGCAGACCTCGAGCAGAGCTTCCTGCCGGGAAAACGGGGTACAGTCGAGAGGACGGGGCTTTTGCGCCATCCAGCTTAGGAAAAAGAATCGCTTGGCGGCCGCGGCGCGGTCGTCGCCTTTTCTATCTCCCAGACTGGCTTCGTAATCCTGCAGGGCTTCATCGAAGTGATATTCGGCTTCGGCCAATCCGGCGCGGGCGAGCAGGGCCGGTGAACGGTGCTCACTTTTCGGGAAACGGGTAAGCAGTTCGCCGAGATAACGGCTCGCCACCTCCGGGGTATCGAGCTTCTGGGCCGCTAGTCCGGCGAGAAACAGCACGTCCGGCGTGCGGAAAGAGGCCGCGTAACGTTTTACGAACTTGTCCGTCTGCGCAAGCACTTCGGCGTACTGCTCATTCTTGAAATGGGCCTCGATGATCTTGAGGTACGCATCGGCCGGGATCTTGGCGAGCTGCTCACGGAACTTGGCGTCGCCTAGCGAAGGCAGGGCCAGAAAAAGTTCGGCGGTCTCCAGGGCGGAGGACCACTGGGCGTTGTGCACGTAGGTATCTAAAACCAAGCTCGCCGAAGCGATCGCGGTTTTCGTAGCGGGGCGGGCCCTAACGTACTTCGCGAGGCGTCCGACGGCGGCCCGGGTTTGCTTACGATCGTAGAGTAATCGACTAGCTTCGAACTCGAACTCCTCGAAGGATTCCGGCGTGCGTCCAAAATCAGCGAGGTACTGATCCGTCCAGCGGATCCATTCTCCTACCGGCTCGTCGAGATCGTCGAGTTCCGCCTTTTCGTCACCGTCCAGAGGTTGGGGCTTTAGCGACTGAGGTAACTTGCCCTGACCGGCCAAACTTTGGTACCGGCTGGAGATAGCCTTGAGACGCACGTCGGCCAGCGTGAAGCCCGCCTTCTTCGACCACCGCTCAATCACCCAGGCATACTCCCGCGTGGCCCCCTCGAAGTCTTTTATCTTAAAAAGGGTCTCGGCCAAGTTGTAGTGAATTTGCAGAAGGCGTGGGTCTTTCTCTTCGACAATAGCCGTAAAGGCCTCGTACAGCCCGGCCAGTACCTGGCTCAGGCGAACGGCCTTGGTGACGTTCGGTTCCGCGGTGACCGTCTTTTGCAGGCCATCCGCCGTCGAGAGTAAAAGATTTTGCGCCGACCCGTAGTTGGCGAACTTGCGCATCTTGCGATCGGTCTTCTCATCGAGCTTGCCAAAGTTCTTGGCGGCTTCCACCAGCTGATCGTATGTGCGGCGTTGGACGAGGTACTCAAAGTGAGTCATCACGACGTCGAGCGTTTCTGGGCGCACGAACTCTTCCTCGACAGTCTGGTTCGTCCACGTCTCCAGCGCTTTGGCGTGATCGCGCGATCGGAGCAGCTTAGCAAAAAGCACCGTCATGTTGCCGAGGTAATCACCCGGTTCGAGCTTGCGGAAGGCGGGCAGGGCGGCCTCCAGCCCATACTGGGAGTTGTGCTTGTCAAAGCCTTCGAAGTAGAAGGTGACGGCGTCGCGCAGGGCGTGTTCCCAGAGCGACTTCTCGGTTATGCTCAGCCGTTTGTCGGGATTGGCCTCCCGCTTGTCGCGGTAGTGGAAGATGTTGCGGCGGATGTAGGCCAGCGATGCGCCTACGTCGTTTAGGTTGAAGTAGGCCCACGCCAGTGAGTAAAGGGCCAAAGGGTAGTGGCCGTCGCGCGGTCGGGCCTCGACGCGCTTCAAGAAGAAAATGGCGCGGCGATAGTCGCGCTCGGTAACGGCGAAGTCGGCCAGCGCTATATTGCCGCGCACCGCCCATGGGGTGTCGGAAAAACTCACGGTGAGATACTCGTAGTCCTTCTTGGCCGCCGGAACGTTCTTTAGCTCGGTGTGGCCATAGGCCCGCAAGTAGTAGGCCCGCACGATCTCTTCGAAGTGTGGGTAACGGGCAATCACCCGCGTGGAGGTGTCGATCATGCGTTTCAGCGCGGCATGGTACGCGGAAAGATCCACGGTGCTTTTCTTCTGGTGGCTTTCGCCGTGGGCAATGCGGAACTCCAAGTTGGCTAATACCTCCTGCGCTTCGAGCAGCCGAATCAAGATCGCGGCTTCGCGTCCGGAGCCTTCGTATTTTTTGGCCAGCGATTCGAATTTAGTGAGGGCTTCCTTTTGCGCGGCTAGGGCCGCGCGATCCACTTTGCGGTCCCAGTTCTCTCCTGTCTCGCTGACCGCGCGCGGGGGGGCGCCTTCGACCGTCAGGGCGACGACCGCGAGTAGTAGCACGATGGCTACGACGGCTATGTAGCGGAAGGAGTTCATTCCTGTTTCACCACCACTAACTTGAGATCGTGGTAACCGTGTAATGCCGCGGTCGAGATGACCGACTTCAGGGTCAGGTACGGAACTCGCCGGTCGGCCATCACCAATATTTTGCTGTCGGGCTGTACGTCGGGGTTGCTTTTGGCAATGAGCTGCTGGCGCTTGCGTTGGCGAGTGAAGGTAGATTCTAAATCGCGGGGCAAGCCATTCCCGTCGAGGTCTTTCCCTTTGAAGCGGAAGGCCTTCAGCTCCGAAACCAGCTCGTTGTCGATGAGAACTCCGGTTTCGGAGATCTCCACCATCAAGGCGTCGACGGGAGGGGAGCCACCAATCGACTGGGGTAACTCCATACCGGGACTGGGCGTAACGTTCAGGGTGCTGCTCGTGAAACTCTTGAGCAGGAACACGAGGATGATCGTGAAAATATCCGCCATCGACGTGATCTGCAGCGTGGCTTCCGAGCTCATCGGTTTGCTTACGCTGAAGCGCGGGCGGCGGCCAAACGATTGCATCAGAAGCCCCCCAGCATAACGTTAGGCATCTTGGGCCGCAGAGTTTCCATAAGCTTTACGATGTGCACGTACTCGACATCGTCGGCGGCGCTAAGCACCATCGACTGGGCTCCGGGCCACTTCGCTTGCACGGTTTCCAACTCTTTCATCAGCTGCTCGGTGTTCCAACCGCTGCGTACCGGCGGCAGCTTCCGGGTGTAGTTTGCGCCGTTCGCGTCCCCTTTTTTGGCGGACGGGGCGCCCGATAACTTAAACGTCATCTCGAAGTTCGTGTTGAGCTCCACGTCGACCCGCACGGGGACCGCCTTGGCGTTGCTATCATTGGCTCCGGGCACGGCCACGCTGGAGTCGAAGATACCAATGGCCAAGAACGACGCCGACGCGAGCAAGAAGGTGATCAGCACCGTAAAGCAGTCGATGATCGGTGCCAGGTTGATGTCGAAATCTTGGTTTTGGCCGCCGTGAGGTCCGGCGCCGCCGTCTCCGGTCATCATGCGGCCTTCCGTTCCCCATCATTGGAGGGAGAGCCCCCGCTCGTCTCCAGCGCGTAAAAGCGTTGTTTGAGGATGTCCATGCTACGCACGGCCGCCGCTTCGATGTCCTGCAGGAGCGAGTTCGTGCGGTTCATCAAAAAGCTGTAGGCCATCATGCAAGGAATCGCGACGGCCAGCCCCATCATGGTGGCGTTCATCGCGGTCGAGATACCGGCCGATAGCATCGCCGACTTCTGCTGAGCATCCGCATGGGTTACGGCCTGAAAGGAGTGAATGAGGCCGGCCACGGTTCCGAACAGGCCCAGCAATGTGGCGACGTTGGCGATGGTCGCCAGAAAGCTCGTGCGCTTCAGAATCGCCCGTGAGCTTTTCTGTAAGCTTAGCTGGATGCCATCGCGAATGAGCCCCTCGGGCAGGTGGGCGCGTTGCAACGCCGATTTCACGACGTTGGCTACGGGTTTGCGGCGGTAGTCATCGCAAAGCGCCGCGGCCTCATCGATCTTGGCCTGCATCACCAGATTGTTCACCTTGGTGAAGAAGTCCTCGAT
Organism: Bdellovibrionota bacterium; assembly: GCA_041736915.1. GTDB lineage: Bacteria > Bdellovibrionota > FAC87 > UBA2466 > UBA2466 > JBGSST01. Next base: position 5,153 of record JBGSST010000290.1, on the reverse strand, counting down.
GCGCCCCATCGGATAGTAAAGGTAGAGCGCGAAGAACCGCTCCACGCAGATGGCCAGCGCTAGCGCGCCGACGAATAAAATGGGGGCCGCGTGAAAGAAGTGGTCCCGTACGAAGTTCAACATCTCGCCCATAGCTCGCTCCTTATGAAAGGTCTCTAGGGGACGTATCGGCGCGTTAGAGGCGGGGGGTGATAGGTAGATGTTGAAGGTTTTCGCACATTTTACGGACGGGGCTCACGCGAAACCCTCAAGCTAATCGCACGGTGAGTCGATAAGGGTACGGGAGCCACTATGTTCAATTTAGGATTACCGGAAATGATCGTGCTTGGCGTAGTCGCGTTGCTGGTCTTTGGACCGCGCCGCCTGCCAGAGCTCGCCAAGGGGTTGGGAAAAGGGCTACGCGACTTCAAGAAGGCCGTCTCGGGAGAGTTCGACGACGGGGCAAACCCTAAGCAGATCGCCGAGCCGCCGCCGTCGATCGCCGCTCATCAGAACGACGACGAGCATGAGCACGAGCATGACCGCAAGGTCGAGCCCATTCGCAAGCCGGCGAAAAAATCGGCCGCCGCCAAAAAGCGCCGTCGCGCTTAAGGAGCGGAAGGCATCGTGAAAGCCCCCTCGCGCAAAAAAAGAGCTTCCAGGCCCCGGGCGTCGAAGCCACGCCTGCGCCTTGTCTCGGCGGAGGCGTTCGCCGATCCGACGGAGGATCCCGTCCGCCGCGCGGAAGAAACTCAGCACCACGATGCCGAGCCGATACTTCCCCCCGGCGACGAACGTTTGCCGCTGAGTGACCATCTCGACGTTTTGCGCGGCCTCATCGTGCGCGCCTTGCTCGTGACCGCGGTCGCTCTCGCGTTCACGTACACTTACTGCGATTTTTTCATGGCGCTACTGCAGCGGCCGCTGCTGAAGTACTTTCCGGCGGATCAGCAGTTTCTTTACTTTACCGGCATCGCGGACAAGTTCGTGGTGTACCTGCAGGTGAGTCTCGTGACGGCGGTGTTTCTCACCGTGCCGTACCATCTCTACCTGGTGTGGCAGTTCATCAAGCCGGCGCTGTTTAAACGCGAGCGAAAATTTGCCGTACCATTTTTGATCTTGGGCACGATTAGCTTCGCCGTCGGGCTTACGTTTGGCTACTTCGCGGTCATTCCGATGGGGTACGAATTTTTGATCCAGTTCGGCACGGGCGGCCTAGCGGGCCAGCTGCGGCCCATGATCACCATCACCGAGTACATCCCTATGACCCTGAAGATCTTGGGCGTAGTTGGGCTAGTATTCGAGTTGCCGGTGGTGCTGATGATCTTAGGTGCCCTCGGGGTCGTCACTCCGCAGCTGCTGAAGAATTTCCGCCGTTACGCTTTCATGGGGCTTACCGTTTTGTCCGCGATTCTCACTCCGTCGCCCGATGCGTTGTCGATGATCATCGTGGCGGTTCCCATGTGCGTGCTTTACGAGGTCTCTATCTGGGGCGTGCGGTTCGTGCAGCGCTTCCGGGAAGTGGACTCTCCGGCAGAAGCTTGAGTTTTTGCTTCGCGTTCGCGGGCAGAAAACTCCAGATCGTAATCTCGCCGCGGTAAAGGCGAAGGATGTCGGAGTAGGGCGGTTGGGTCACTCCCCAGGTGTCCAGGAAAATGCGTAACGGTTCCGTTCGTGGCGGAAAACCGATCTTCACCCAAACGGCTTTGTTCCCGTGCAGGGCGAAGCGGTGATTGCCGTCTTGCAGGTAGAACATCCCGTCGAGGCCGAGCGACGTGATCCAAACGTCGGGGCGGGGCACGCCATCACGGGCCATGTTCATTAGGTTCTTTTCCGAAAGCGGATTCCAGGCAGGGTGGGCTACCTGGGCTGCCGGTACCCACAGCAACGTTTCTCCTTCGCGCACTTCACCTTCGTACACGGCGGTGCCGATCTTCACGCGGATCTTGTTCCCGCCAAGCCGTTCGTAGGGAATATCCGCAGAGTAGATCTCATACCACCAACGGTTGGCCCGCTGCTCTTCCACGAGGGCGGCGTGTTCGCGTTGCCACTGTGCCGCCAAGGTGGGGTCGGCGCTAAGGAGCTTTTCCCGGCGGGCCAAGTTTTGCCGGATCCACTCGCCGGGCTTAGGCCCTTTGCCGCCGAACTTGAACGTAAGGACGTGAGCGTAGCGATCGGTGATATTGGCAATCAAGGTTTGCGGCAGAAAGGAAAGGCCGAGCTGGCGCGCGATGTCGTCCAGATAGTGACTGGCGGCTACCTGGTTTGCGGGCATGGCTTCGAGGCGATCGCGCACTAGGGGAGGCAAGCGGCTGTAAGCATCCCAGAGCACCTCATCGCTTACCCGGTTCGTGTAGAGCGCTACGTAAGTGTCCTGTTGCTTCAGCCACTCGGTCCATACGCGGCGTTCTTCGGGCGAGAGGTGAGGGGGCTGGTAACGGTAAACGAGGAAAGTGAGATAGTCGGAGCAGGCTTGCCAGGTGTTTTTGACCGGCACCGGGGGCGGGGCGCCGAACGCGGGAACGCCGGGCAGGGTGCTCAGCACCAGCCCGATAAACATCATTAGCGACAAATTACGTCGCCACTGTCCCCAAGTTCGTCGCACGCTACCCTCGTTTAGCCCGGCGGCACTGCCGGCAAGGCGGTATGTGCAACGGCCGTACCCCGGTACTTCGGTTGGGGTAAAATAGAACGATGCGGATCCTATTCATGGTGGCCTGGGTGTGGCTCGTTCCCGCCACCGTTTTCGCCCCCCCACCGCCCGCCTCGCTCACGGTGTGCGATCCGTTGTCGTTGCTTTCCGAAGCCGGCTGGCGAGTGAAAGAGATGGGCCCCGGCTGGCGCGAGATCGACGCCGAAGACGGCATCATTTACCTCACCCCGGAAACCGTGGCCCCCGCCCGCGTCACCGTTCGCGAGGGCAAGCTTTACGACGCTCAAGGGAAGCTGCTCAAACGTAAAGGAAGCTATGCCTACGTGATGGATACGGCGGGCACGCTGTACGTGGCCACCGGCAAGATGAGGAATCGCAAGTACCGCCATTCTTCTTTCCTCGCCGGTGGGCCGGTTATCTCTGCGGGAGAGATCACGGTGAAGGACGGCGTGATTTTGAAGGTGACGAATTCGAGCGGTCACTACTCTCCTCGCCGCGTGCACCTGATGCAGCTGCAGGCCGTGCTCGCCAAACAGGGGTACGAGCTGCCGTTGGACCGCATGCAGATTTACTACCGCGACCACCCCTTGCGGAATCCGGACTTCGGCGGTTTCACGAGCGCCGATCGGTTTTTACCCGAGCTGCAAAAACTCGAATACGAAGACTGGCCGGAAGCCATCAGTTACTGTCTGAAAAGTTCCGACGCCAAGTTAAAGAGCCGGGCGCTGCTCTTCATGATGGGATCGAGTGCGCTCAACATGATCGAGGTGGACGAAGCGGTCGAACTTTTCCGCGAGGTCGCCCGCGATCCCGACCCCGCCATTCGTGCCGAGCTGGCTTTGGCCATTCGCGTTTGGGCCAAGCAAACGAATGCGGAAGCATTCGCCACGCTGCCGACCCCCTGACCCGCCCAAGCATTCGACACCGACCGGAACCCAAACGTTTCTGCGCCGTTTCTGAACCTCGCATACCCGTTGTGCGCTGGCGGCCAGCTTGCACTCTTGAGTGTTGGGCAAGCACGGAGTGGTGGCAATGCAAACGAACGGTGGCGGGCGAGTCGTTTACGGTGTGTTTCTGCTAGGCCTCGTAACGCTAGTTGGCGTTAGAACGTCGTGGCACCTCCGTCGGGATGCGGGAACGGCCGAAGTTTCGCCGAGCACGGAGGGCTCGTCGCGAGGGTTGGCGTCGGAATCCCCGGCCGAGCGGCCTGCGGACGACTGGACGGAAAGTAACCGCGGGCGGCCCGCGGACGTTGCGGAGGCGTCGCTTCAAGCCGAGCTAGGGCACTTGAGAACGCAGCTGCTTCCCCCAAGCGACGAAGCGTCACGGATGCTGGCGGCGAAACGAATTGCGGAGCTGGGACCGCAGGCGGCCCTCCTTACTGGACTGCTACTACGCCGTTTGTTGCAGGATGATGGCCTGGTGAGTGGGGACGACATCGCCGACGCGCTCATCGCCGTCGGGTCAGGCCAAGCCCCGGCGATCGTGGCGGCCTTACTGGCCGAACTGCGCGAGCAGCTCTTCAACGCTTCGGCGCCCAACTCGAACTATGTTGGGCAAGCCTCGCGCGTGATCGATGCGTTGGATCCGGGGAATCGCGACCTCGTGGCCAATCTCGTGCGCAAGGCGATTGACCCTCAACTCGATCAACGCCTGGGAATAGAACGCTTTCGCGTGCTACTAGCCCTCGGAAACTTACGGGAGAGGGGCCAGGCGGCCGCTCCGGCGCTGACCGATCTTCTCCGGCGACTTCCTAAGGATGATTACGCCAGTGACGATACGGCGCGTACGCTGCTCAACATCGATCCGTCGAACGAGGTCGGGCTGGCTTATGTGATGAAACAATTCCACTCTCCGGACCCGAGCCTCCGCGAACGGGCCATCTTTTCATTCCGCATGATCGACCACCGGATACCCGGAGTGGTGCCACTACTACTAGAGGGAATGGCCGGGAATATCACTATTTCCGACAACAGCATTTACTACGCGGGGGTCGCCATCTTGCGGATGGAGGAGAACAACCGGCGCGTTCTGGACTACGCCCGAAAGCGGCTCGATACGGGAACCCGGTCGGCGCGCGTCTCCTCGTGCATGCTCTTCGATCATTTCTTTCTCCAGCATTTCGAAGAGGCCGAGACCGACTGGGCGGCCGAGCTAAATCGGTGCAAGGTCGAGTTTCCTACTCTGAGGGAAGAAGCTTTTCTGTGGATGTGACCCCGTCGCGCGGATACTTAGCGAAGATGTGGCGCAGTACGGGCACGTCGGCCGGAGCGAGCCGGTATTGACCTAGCTCGGCGGGCTTAACCCACGCGGCCTGGTCGTGATCTTTGAGCACGAGCTCAAAGGACTCGAGCGTGGTCCAGTAGCAGTTCATCTCGACTTCAATCTCCGGATAGCGAAAGCAGTAGGAGTCGATTAGCTCCCCCACTTCGCTCAGCACCGAGAACTCTTCGAACAGCTCGCGCTGTAGGCACACGGCGCCGTCTTCGCCCGGCTCAATTTTGCCGCCCGGAAACTCCCA